>CALDKL010000467.1 GCA_937898895.1 uncultured Verrucomicrobiae bacterium
CGAGGGGCTGCCCATCCTTTTCCCGCCTCCGCCGATCCGAAAAACGAGATCCGCCCGATTCGGAACTCGACACTCCCGACGGTGACTCCTATACTTTCGCTCGTGCAAGAATACGCCTACATCCACGACGAGGACAACATCCCGGCCACCCTGCTGGAGGTGCCCTTTCTCGAAGCCTTTTCCAAGGAGCATCTCGATCAGGTCCTCCACGCTTCCGCGTTCATCGAATGCGACCCCGGCGACGTCATTATCGCCGAAGGCGACGAGGCCTCCCGCATTTTCATCCTTCTCGCCGGCGAGGTGGCCGTGGTGAAGGGCGGCAAACAGCTTGTTCGCATGAACCAGTCGGGCGATATCTTCGGCGAACTCGCCGCCCTCGAGGATGAGGTTCGCTCCGCCTCGGTCGTCGCGGTGGAGGCCTCCTTCTGCCTCGCCGTCGATCAGAAATTCCTCGAGCACATCCTCCCTAAGGAGGACAATCCGGCCTTCTACGCAAGCCTCTTCGAATTCATCGCAAAGCTCACGACGAAACGCCTCAAGGCCACCTCGCTCTACCTGGCGAAGCTCGACGCGGAATTGCATCAGTTGCGAGAGGCCCTGGAGGCGAAGTGAGTTCGCCCGATCAGCCGTTCGCCTTCGCTGCGGCGATGGCATCCTGGGCCTGGCTCGTGGGATTGGCCTTGAGATCGCGCCAGATCACCTTGCCGTCCCTGACGAGGAAACTCTGGCGAGAGGCAAAACCACGGTCGTTCGCGGGCACGCCGAAGGCGGCGATCACCTCGCCCTTCTTGTCGGCGAGGAGAGTGAAGGGAATCTGATATTTTTCAGCAAAGGCGAGTTGCGCCTCGGGAGTGTCGGCGGACACCCCATAGACCCTGATGCCGGCTTTGGTCACGTCTTCGAACGCATCGCGGAGGTTGCAGGCCTGCTTGGTGCAGCCAGGAGTGTCGGCCTTGGGGTAGAAGTAGACGAGGGTGATCCCGCTGGCCAGTTCCTTTCCGAGATCCACCGGATTGCCCTTCTGATCGACGGTCTGGACCTTGGGTGCGTCGGCCCCGACTTCGAGCGGAGCCGCCCCGGCACCGGAAACAGACAGGCCAAAAACGGAGAGGGAAAGGAGGAGGGAGGATGATTTCATGGGTTCTGATTCAATCTGGAAACTCGGAGCGAGTAAAGGGAAATCCCGGCGAATTTGCGTAGCGCATTCTCCAGGAGAGTTTGCCGCAGGATCCTCCAGACTCGACTGTCTCGCAACCTTCCGCCAAGATGCGGGTTTCTATCCACCCCATGAACTTGTCCTTTCGACTCCCTTTGCTCGGCGTGGTTTTCGCATCCTGTCTCTGTTTCCCCGGGGAGGGCTCTTCCCGGGAACGAAAACCCAACGTGCTCTTCATCGCCATCGACGACCTCAACCACTGGGTGGGCCATCTCGCCCGGAATCCGCAGACGAAAACACCCAACATCGACCGACTCGCCGCCCAGGGAGTTTCCTTTGCGAACGCCTACTGCACCGCGCCGGCCTGCAACCCCTCGCGCGCCTCGGCGATGTCAGGGATGCGTCCGAGCACGACCGGTTGCTACCTCAACTCGCAGAATTGGCGTCCCGGAATCCGCGAAGACCAACTCATGAACTCGCACTTCTTCCGCAACGGCTACCGCGTCTATGGGGCCGGAAAGATCTATCACGGAGCCGATGATCGCGGTGGAGACTGGACCGATTACTTCGAAGGCAAAGGTGGAAGCCTGAAGATTCATCCGTCAGCAAAGGACAAGGGAGTCGGAGGTATCGAATTTTATCCGCTCGCCAACACGAACGAAGAAATGCCCGATCACGGGGTCGTCGACTGGTGCATCGAGCGAATGAAGGAAGAAAACGAGAAGCCGTATTTCATTGCCTGCGGTCTCGTGAAACCCCACATGCCCTTCAGCGTTCCGAAGGAATGGTATGATCGATTTCCGCTCGAATCCATCGAACTTCCGCCGCACCGCGAAGACGATCTCACCGACATTCCACCCGCAGGGGTGAAGATGGCCGGACCCGCCGGCGATCACGCGAAGATCCTCGCTTCGGGGAGATGGAAGGAGGCGGTGCAGGCCTACCTCGCGACGATCGCCTACTGCGACTATGAGATCGGTCGCCTCCTCGACGGGCTCGAGTCCTCCCCGGAGAAAGACCACACCCTTGTTTGCCTGTGGAGCGATCACGGATGGAGCCTCGGCGAGAAATCGCACTGGCGAAAATTCGCCCTCTGGGAGGAACCGACCCGCGTGGTCCACATCTGGAAAGTGCCTGGCATCACACCTGCCGGAAAGTCCTGCCAATGGCCCATCGATTCCCTCAACCTGTATCCTACGCTCACCTCCCTCGCCGGATTGCCTCGCCCCGAGCATCTCGAGGGATTCGACATGAGCCCTCTCCTCGCGGACCCCTCCCTCGACTGGGACCAGCCTGCCATGACCACCCACGGGCGCGGCAACCACAGCATCCGATTCGGCGACTGGCGATACATCCGCTATGCCGACGGCAGCGAGGAACTCTACCATCACGAGGACGATCCTCTCGAATACACCAATGTCGCCGGTGACCCGAAACACGCCGAGACCAAAGCCGAACTCGCGAGCCGCCTGCCGAAGCAGGAAGCGGCAGACCTGCCGAAATCGGGAGGCCGGAATTCGGAGAGCGACAAGGGGCGCAAGAAGGAAAAACAAAAGGGAAAGCCCGAAAGTCGGTGAGGCGTTCCGCCGCGGGATTCAATCGCCTTTCCGCTCGAAATTCACCCGGCTCCCAAACGCACCCTCCTCCGCAGGAATGCCTACCATCGACTGAAAGGATGAACCGAATCACGACCGTCTTCGCCCTCGCCCTCGCCGCAGCGTTCGCCGCTCGCGTCCTCGCATCCGATACAAAGCCCAACATCGTCCTCATCGTCAGCGACGATCAGGGATGGACGGATCTCGGTTGCCTCGGAATAAAGCCTGTCAAAACACCCAATCTCGACCGCCTCGCCCAGGAAGGTGCACGTGCGACCAACTTCTACGTGACCTGGCCCGCCTGCACGCCCTCGCGAGGCAGCCTCCTCACCGGGCGCTACCCGCAGCGCAACGGACTCTGTGACATGGTCCGGAATGATCTCGTCAACTATGGACACCGTTACACCGCCGACGAGTACGCCGTCTCGCCCGAGATGATTCTCGGTCTCGACCCGAAGGAACCCACCATTGGCGATCACCTGAGACGGAGCGGTTATCTCAGCGGCGTTGTCGGAAAATGGGACATGGGACAGGCGAAACGCTACCTGCCCCTGCAACGGGGCTTTGATTTTTTCTACGGCCACGGAAACAACGGGATCGATTACTACACTCACGAGCGATATGGCATCCCCTCGATGTTCCGGGGAAACGAGCGCACCGAAGAAGACAAAGGCACCTACGCAACGGAACTCTTCGAACGCGAGGCGCTCGCCTTCGTGAAAGAACACGTCGGGAAACATCCGTTCTTTCTCTACCTGGCTTTCAACGCGCCGCACGGTGCCTCGACTTTCCCCGAGGACAACGGCGGGGTGAAGCCCGGCGTGCAGGCCCCGGAGGAGGAGGTCGCAAAATACCGTAGCCTCACAAAAGACGCGGCCCTCGCCCGCTATTTCGCCGCAGTCACGCGCATGGATGCGGCCATCGGCGAGGTGCTGGCCGCAATCGAGGCGGCCGGGAAGACAAACGATACGATCGTGATGTTCCTTTCCGACAACGGGGGCAGCGGCAACGGAGGCAACAAACCGCTGCGCGGCGCAAAGTCGACGATGTGGGAAGGCGGGTTGCGCGTGCCCTTTCTCCTGCGATGGCCGGGAAAGGTTCCCGCTGGCATAGTGACGGACGAATTCCTGACATCGCTCGAGATCCTCCCCACCCTGCTCGCTGCGGCGGGGGCGTCGCCACCCGACGGCTTGAAACTCGATGGCTTTGACCTGCTCCCGGTGCTTCGCGGAGAAATCCCCTCGCCACGACGGGAAATGTTCTGGCAGCGCCGCAGCGATGTGGCGGCCCGCGTCGGGTCATACAAGTGGGTTCAGTCGGCGAAGGGACAGGGTCTCTTCGACCTCGCCAATGACCTGGGCGAAACGCGGGACCTCTCGACGGAGCGACCGGAGGTCCTGGCAATGGTAAAAGAGCGCTTCGCCGCCTGGCGCAAGGAGATGGACGAATCCGAGCCACGAGAGCCGTTCCGGATTGATTGAATCCGAACCCGAACTTGGCGAACCATGGGACACTCGGGAGCATCATGAAACGGCAGCGGATTCGGAGTTCGCCCTTTGCGGGCGCGCAACCACGCCCCCCCTCTCTTCCGCTTCTGCCTCTTCGGTGCCTTCCGTGGTTGGCCCTTCCCAGCCTGAGTTTGAAGGATCGCTCGCGACGACGAATCCTGCTCCGCGCAATTCGTCTCGCCCTCTCCTTTCCCCTTGCATTCCCTTCGGTGGCAAGCACTGATGCCCGATGGCAAGGCTCCTTTCGTACCTGACCGGCGCGTTTCCGCTCTAGATCTTGCTTTGCAGCGGCCTGGCCTTGATATGGCCAGGGGCTTTCACCTGGTTCAGCGGAGAATGGATCGTGTGGGGACTGGGCGTCATCATGCTCGGGATGGGCCTGACCCTGACCTTTGAAGATTTCCGTTCCGTGGTGACACTGCCGAAGGCTGCAGCAGTCGGATTTTTCGCCCAGTTTCTCATCATGCCCTCGCTCGGCTACGGGGTGGCAATGCTGCTCGGGCTGCCCTCGATCGATCCCAACCTCGCCGCCGGTCTCATTCTCGTGGCCTGCTGTCCGGGTGGGACGGCGTCCAATGTGATCGCCTATCTTGCGCGGGCGAACGTCGCTCTCTCCGTGTTGATGACGACGATCTCGACCTTTGCCGCGATTCTCCTGACTCCACTGCTGACCAAATGGCTCGCGGGTGCGCTCGTCGAGATCGATGCTTGGAAACTCTGCCTCGACACCGTCAAGGTCGTCCTCGTGCCTATCCTCGCCGGTCTGGTCCTGAATCACTTCCTGCCAAAAGTCAGTCGCCGCGTCACGCCGGTGGCTCCGCTGGTCTCGGTGATCGCGATCGTGCTCATCGTCGCGAGCGTCATCGGCATGAACCGCGATCTTGTCCTCGGATCGGGCTGGCGTCTCCTCGCGGCACCGGCGCTGCTCCATCTCGGCGGCTTTGCACTCGGTTACCTTGCCGCGAGGATGCTGCGATTGCCGATCCAGGACTGCCGCACCATTTCCATCGAGGTGGGCATGCAGAACTCGGGACTCGGCACCTATCTCGCGCGGAACAGCTTCCCAGGAACCGCCGCACCCGTGCCCTGCGCAATCAGCGCGGTCTATCACAGTCTCATCGGCAGCCTCGTTGCCGGATGGTGGAGGTGGCGTTCCGAAAGGTCATCCGATTCGTGAAGATCGGATGGGGGGACGTTCCGATTCACAGAGTGGTCCCGGCACTGTCCAGGTGGGTTTCCCGGAGCTGGAAGTGGGCGTCGAATTGCCCCCCGGCGTGTTTCCGGCAACAGGGATAGCAGGCGACGCGCCGTCGCAGTCTCCGGACGCGAAGAAGGACCACCCCGCACGCCGGACAGGCGTAGGCAAACCGTTTTGCGAGCCGACGCGGCTGGAAGTCGAGGGCGTGGCAACGATCTTCCTCCGGAATCCCGAGATCGTGACAGGCCGCCCGCCACTCGGGTCCGTGCGGCGCGATGCGTTTCCGCCCGACCCGGGCAAAGGCGACGAGATGTGCGAGTTCGTGCAGGAAAGTGCTGCGCAGCTCCGCCTCGCATTGCTCTCCCGGCAAGTCCTGGAGTCGAGGATTCAGCTCGATCCGCCAGTCTCTCGCGAATGCCCGCCCCGCAGCGGTGCGCATGCGGGCATTCCAAAACACTGCGACCGATGCGGCGAGGGCCTCCAGCCCGAGATCGCGGGCGAATTCTGCCGCGACGAGAGTGAGCACCTCATCGCGTCCCGAGCGCGGGTGACTCCACGGCCGGGGCGAGCCCCCATCGGCAGCAGTTGCCTCGGATCCCGACATCGCTTCAGGCCGCGTCCGGTTCGCCGATCGCTGCGACCGGCTCTCCGGTGATTTTGTTGATCAGGTTCAGCTTTTCCCCCTCGTTCGTCACGAAGGAATCGGCGGGCACACTCTCGCGAAGAAAAACGTTCGCTCCGATTGTCGAACGGGTCCCGATCGAGGTTTTCCCCCCGAGCACGGTGGCATGGGGATAAATGACGACGTGATCCTCGACATTCGGGTGACGCTTGTTGCCCTTCACGATGCGCCCGTTCTCGTCCTTCGGGAAATTGCGCGCTCCGAGGGTGACGCCGTGATAGAGTTTCACGTGATTGCCGATCACGCAGGTCTCACCGATGACCACGCCGGTGCCGTGATCGATAAAGAAATGGGAACCGATCTTCGCTCCGGGATGGATGTCGATGCCCGTGAGATTGTGGGCATACTCGGTCATGATCCGGGGGATCAGGGGCACGTCGAGATGGTAGAGGCAATGGGCGCAGCGCTGGATCGCGATGGCCTCGATACAGGGATAGGCGAGGATGATCTCGTCGAAGTTTTTCGCCGCCGGATCGCCTTCGTAAGCCGCTTCGACGTCGGTTTGGAGAAGTTCGCGCAGGTGTGGCAACTTGCCGAGAAACTCGCAGACGAGTTCGCGGGCCTGTTCGTCGAGGCCGTTGTGATGCTCGCCCGTTTCGTCGTCGCGGAGGCGCAGGGTCTTTGCCACTTCGGTCCGCAACGAATCGACCAGGTTCGCAATGCGCTCGCCCGTGATCATTTCCAGCTCGTCTGCCGGGATCGGCTCCTCGTCGTGATAGCCGGGGAAAAGAACCTGAAGCAATTTCACACAGACGCCCGTGATAGCACGTTTCGACGGCAGATTGCCGCTGTCGAGGCGATTGATGCCCCCGACCCGCTGATACGAGTCGAGGAGAGAGTCGATGATCCGTCGCTGGGAGCAGTCCATGAAGAAGGGGGGAAAATATACGCTTGGACGAGCTTTCCAAGGGGAAGCTTGCATCGAATTCTCGCCACTGGACTCCCCGCCGTCCTGTGAAAGACTCTCCGGATGCGCTCCTGTGTGCCCTTTCTCCTCGCCTGCCTCCTTGCCGCGTGCGAGCGCTCCACCCCTCCGCCGATCCGGGTGCCATCGGCTCCTCCCCGACTGCGCGATCTCGATTTTTCGCCATTTGCGCCATCCCTTGCTTCCCTCCGTCCGAACCGCCTCCGGGAGATCGCGCACCTTCTCGCGGGAGCGACCCTCCCGGAAGTTCAGGATGCCTTCGCCCGCAGGGAGCTGAGTTCCGAGGAACTCACCCTCTTTTTCCTCGATCGGATCCGACGGGAGGACGAGCATCTCCGCAGCTACCTCGAACTGAACCCGCTTGCCCTCGAGGAGGCCCGCGAGGCAGATCGTTTTCGCCTCGCGGGCGGGGCGACGGGACCGCTCCACGGAATCCCCCTCAGCATCAAAGACAACCTCGCCACCGCAGCACCTCTGCACACCACTGCCGGGGCCGAAATCCTCCTCGACCATGTCGCCCCGGCGGACGCAATGGTCGTGCAACACCTCCGCGCAGCGGGGGCGGTGATCCTGGGAAAAGCGAGTCTCTCCGAGCTGGCCGGGGCACTCACCACCGAGCCACCCGGCTACAATGCGATCAGCGGACGAGGCGTCAATCCCTACCGCGCCGATCTGCCGGTCTCGGGATCGAGCAGTGGGTCGGCCGTCGCCACCAGCGCACTCCTCGCGATGGTCAGTGTCGGCACCGAGACTTCGGGATCGCTGATTTCTCCCGGTGCGAGCAATGGGGTGGTCGCCATGAAACCGAGCCATGGACTTGTCAGCGGAGAAGGCATCGTGCCCCTGATTCGCTTTCAGGATTCGGCCGGTCCCGTCACCCGTTCCGTGACAGATGCCGCAGTGCTCCTCGGGGTGATCGATGAAGCGGAGACTGACTACACCACCTGCTTGCAGGGAGCGGCACTCGAGGGAATCGCCGTGGGCATCCTGCGGAGGGCGATCCTCGAAGAAGAGGCCCATGCCGCCTTCTGGCTGAGTCGCATCGACGAAGGACTCGCCCGGGCCGGAGCCACCACGCGGGATCTCGGGGAGACCTTTGCGGAGAAACCGGATCTGCTACCCGTGATCGTTCTCGGATTCTCCGAGGACACGATCACCTTCCTCCGCGAGGCCGGAGCCCCCGTCGAAACGGTCGCCGACCTACAGGCCTACAATCAGGCGGACCCGACTCGCCGCATCCCCCGGGGTCAGAATCTGATCGATCTCGCCGTGCGCCTCCTTGAGGCGATCACCGAAGATGCGGACGCGACCGCCGAAGGGCTGGGACCGCTCTACGAAGAAGCCGCCCTCGGTGTACGCGAGGCGACGACCGAAATTCTCGCGCGAACCTTCGCGGAGAACCAGGTGGATTTGTTAGTCAGTCTGGCCAACCAACATTCCACGCTCTACGCCACCGCCGGGTATCCCGCCATCACGGTGCCCCTGGGCCTGGATGAAGCGGGCATGCCCAATGGCGTCACCTTCATCGCCCGCCCCGGCGAAGACGCGAAATTGCTGGGCTGCGCCCACGCCTTCGAGCAGGCGACGCGATACCGCGTCGAACCGGAGATCGCGACGGAGGAGGCGATGTCCCGTCCCCGGTGAGGGCGGTGCCCTCGCGAATCGGGCTCGCCAGGGCGAACCTGAGGGAGTAGAAAAGGAGCGTATCCGATCCCGACTTCCCCATGGACCGCTTTCATCCCTTTTCGAAGGAACACCTCCTTATCCTCGCGGTGGGTTTCGCGGGTATCGCCGCCTTTCTCCTCGTCGGACGTCTTGGCGGAAAACCCAGGCGCACCAGCACCCTGCTTCTTGCCGCACTCAATCTGCTCGCCAACCCGCTCAGCGCCCTCGCCCCCTTCTTCCAGGGAATCGAGATGCAACCCGAGCAATACCTCCCCTTCCATCTCTGCGACATCGCCGCCCTCGTCGCCGCGGCGGCCCTGCTCACGAGGCAACGCCTTCTCGGATCCCTCACCTACTTCTGGGGCCTCGCCGGGACCATTCAGGGACTCGTCACTCCGGCGATCACGGACGGCGGATGGGTCTGCTCCACTTTCTTTTTCCAGCATTTTGTGATCGTCGCGGCAGCCCTGCATCTCCCCATCGTCGAGGGTTGGCGTCCGCGGCGTCCTCTCTGGAAGGCGGTGACGGAGGTCTTTCTGTGGTCGCTCCTCTACCTGCTGTTTGCCCTCGCCATGAATAGGTTGACGGGAGCCAATTTCGCCTATGCCTCCCATCCGCCGGAGAACCCGAGCCTGCTCGACCATCTCGGCCCCTGGCCCTGGTATCTTCTCTCGATGCAGGGCATCGCAGTGGGGTTCTTTTCTCTGCTCTGTCTCCCGTTTCTTCGGTCACCGGAATCGGCACCAAAATCCTGACATGCCCGCCAAACGAAAGCCCGACGACGACTACAGCGGGACCGAACTCGTGAAGGAAACGGCCCGGCGCATCCGTCTCGCGAGAACACACTGGGACGCCCATCGCAACGGAGCCTGTCGGCTTGAGCGGACCCGAGCCCTCGCCCTCTATGACCGTCTCGACGAGGCACAGAAGGAACAGATACCGCAGGTTCTCCGCGTCTGGCTGCGCTACCGGAGCGAAAAATACTTCGGCCCGCACCGGACTCCGCCGGGCGGGAAGCGGGGACGCTGAGGTGCTCAGGAGCCGCGCACCTCAAAGACCTGGCCGTGCGGGAGTTCGTCGCGTTCGACGAGATCCCTCCAACGCCCCACCGGATCTCCCGGAAGGTGCCCTTCATTCACCGAGACGAGATAGACCCTGCCTCCGAGCACTTCGTAAAAGGCGGCCTGCCGAAAACGGCGCGCGAGCAGGACGCCCTCGGCCCGATTGCAAACGATTCCGTATCCCGGTTCCGAATGCGAAAATTCCGGATTTCCTCCCGTGACGGGGAAGGACTCGAGGCGGAGGCGGGTGATCTCGCTGCGCAGATGTTCGTCAGCGACGAGGTTGGCGGCCACTTCCGTCTTCTCCCCGCCGGGATTCCATGCAGTGATGATGCGAAACTCAGGCGGCACATCGCGCTCGTCGCAGCGGAAGCGGACCGCACGGTATTCGGAGGGGAGGTGGGAATGGAAGCGCGGCGAAGGCGGAATCTCCTCGGTCACTCCCTTCGCGAAAAACTTGCGCACCGAGCGTCGCCGGATGAAGCGAATCAGCTCCACCTTTTCCGTCCGGAGGAACATCGCCGTCAGAAACCAGGGAATCGCAACCAGACTGAAAATCAACGTCACACCTGCCCACAGCATGCGCAACCGCAGGGTGAGCCGACGCGTGAAAAAGATCCATAGCAGATAGATCGGCCACTGGATCATGAGAGCGTAAAACCCCTGGCGCGACACATCGAAGAACCATTCCTCCGGTTCGGGCATCTCTTCACCCTGGTAAGCGGCCGGAAGTCCGTAGACGACGAGCCATCCCACCGTCACGAGGTAGGCGAAGGGAAGGAAGTAGGCCGGAACGGCGGCGATGACGTAGCCGATGATCCGAAGAGCTGGTTTCATTCGGAGGGGCTGGGCATCCGCATTGCGTTCCGGATTTCAGGCACACCACTTCCGGAGTTTCTCCAGCAGCGGCGGCACCTGTTCATAGGGATCTTTTTCCTCCTCGTATTCGAGGACCACAAAACCGTCATAGCCCGAGTCGCGCACGATCTTCACGGCACGCTCGAGGTCAGCCGGAGCCCTCCCTTTTCCGTCTTTTCCGGTGCGGATTTCGGTCTTGAGTTGCACGTTCACCGCAAAAGGAGCGGATGCCGCTATTTCGGCGTAGACATCCTCCCCGATGAAGTTGCCGCTGTCGAGATTCACTCCAACCCAGGGACTCTTGACCGCACGCACGATGCGGAGAAGACGATCAGAGGTGCTGATGCTGTCGTGGTTTTCAATTCCGAGGGATATTTGCTTCTCCCCGGCAAAGGGGGCCACCTCGCTCAGAGCCGAGATCGCGTTGGCCTCGGCCTCCTCGGCGGAGACTCCTTTCGGATGAACTCCGGCAAAGACGCGGATATGGGGCGCCCCCATCGCTGCGGCATGGCCGATCCAGTCCTTCACATAGGCGATCTGTTCAGCCCGCTCGGAAGATCCGAGGGGATGCGAAAAATTGTTCCCCACCGCCGTCCCCGAAATCGCGATCCCCTTCTCCGACGCGAGCCGTCGGCACTCCGCGAATTCGGGCGTGGACGCGCCCGGTGGAAAGAAGTAACTCGTCAGCTCGGCACCCTGGGCTCCGTTGTCTGCGCAGTAGGCGATGAATTTCGCCATATCCATGGCCTGATCGCCGGATTTGAAATCCGGATTCTTCTTCCCACGGGAATATTCGAAATACTTGCGGAAGGAGTACGCGGCGAGTCCCACGCGCGGTGCTTTTCCGGAGCGAGGATAGGGGTCGGTCACTCCCAGGAGCGTGGGAGTCGGCACCAACCCGAGCCCGAGGGCACCGGTGATCCAGGTTCTGCGATTCATGTCCATAAACCGAAGTGTAGGATAGCGCGGGGCCGGAGGAAAAGGGGAAAATGACAGGGTACCCGATTATGGACTCGGATTCCGACCTCGGGATTCCCAGGAATACGGGAACGCCTAACAATTTCACTTCAGCGTGGCGAGGAAGGCTTTGATGTCTTCCAGCTCCTGCGGTTTCAGAATCAACCCCATCGGCGGCATCGGAGACACGGGTGTAGCGGTGTAGGTCTCGGCGAGGACGGCGTTCGGTTCGAGCAGGCTCTGGGTGAGGTAGGCAGCATCTCGGCGAGAGGCGATCCCGTCGAGAGGCGGACCCACAGGACTGCCCTTGCCCTCGAGCATGTGGCAGTTCACACAACCGGCCACGGGATGTTTCCAGAAGATTTCCCGACCCCGCACCGGATCTCCGGTGAGATGTCCTTCCTTCTCATTCGCAGGGATGAGTTCACAAAGGCGGACATCATCGAAGGAACTATCACCCCATGCAACATGAAGGAGATTGATGCTCGCCACGGGCCGATCCCTGCTGTTGAAAACCGTCTCGACCTTCACCCAGCCGGACTGTCGCGTGACTTTGTCAGTCTCGGCACGACCGATGTGATCGTTCAGGCTGACCTTGCTCGGATTTCGGAAAGCGTGCGCCTTGACCCATCCACTGAGTTGGTAGTCCGTGTTCGGCTTCAGCATGACATCGGCATAAAAGCTCGTGTCGGCGGGTGCACGGGTGATGCAGCGGAAGGCATTCTTGCCGCTCTTCACCCTCTCCTCTCCCGAGACCACGGTCCACTCGGCTCCCTTGTTGCCCTCCTTCTTCGCTTCGCCGCCGTAGTCACGACGTTTCCAGCCCTTGGGGAATCCATCGGGACCGACTTCCTCCATTCCTGGATTGGGAAGCAGATTGGGGCCCTCCGTGAAGAGCGCGGCATCGTGTACCCTGGAGAGTACCGCAACCGCCTCGGAGAGCCATTCATCCCTCTGCGTCACGCCATCCGCTGCGAGGCGTTTCACGAGAGTCTTGATTTCTCCGGAGGTCACAAATTCTGCCAGTTTCACAAACGCGGCGAGACGGGTCGTGAGATCAGGGTCGCTCACGACACCGGATCCGAAATACAGTTTGGTCGCCGCTTCATCCCTCCCGAGGGCGCGGATCGCATTGCGACGGAGTCGGGCATCCTTCGCGAGGAGGGCGGCCTGGTGGGTCTTGCTGTCGAGGCGACCGAGTCCGTGAAGCGCCCACAACGCATGAATCGCCGCGATCTTGCCGTCATTCGCACAGACGAGCGGCACGAGCGCGGGCACCGCCTCGGTCATTTTCCGCTCCACGAGGAGTCTCTGCGCCGTGAGACGCCAGTGCTGTGTGCCGGAGCCCAAGTTGGCTGCCAGCGTGGCGGCATCGGCTCCGGACAGGGACTGCACCTCCGGCGAAGGTGCCCGATCCCACACCACGCGATAGATCCGGCCCCGGGAATGATCGCGGAGAGGATTCTCATGGGCTCCTCCGACGCCGGTCTTTGCCACGTAGCCGCCGTGATCGAGGCTCGGGGTGGGGTTGTGCTGGATGATGAAATTCTGCCAATCCGCCACCCAGATCGCGCCGTCGGGCCCAACCTCGGAAAAGACCGGAGACGTCCATTCGTCGGTGCTGGCAAGCAGGTTCATCCCATCGAATGCGGTGTAACCGGATCCGTCGGGGCGAACATCGAGCAACGCCACGATCTTCATCGTTGGCTCGGTGACCATGGCTTTGCCCTGGAGCCGATCCGGGAGTTTGTCGGAGTAGATGAAGGCCGATCCAGCCGCCGAGGTATAGCCCCCGAAGACATCGACCTGTCGAAAATTCGAGGTGATGGCGTGGGCGAGATCGACGCGATTGATCTTCTTCGCGGTCTGGGCGTGCATTCCATCCGGAACAATCGTTCGTGGAATTCCGCCGAAGAAGATCGGAGCACCGTTGGCAGTGCCGCCGAAGCTGTCGCCCGCCTCGTTCTGGCTCTGCGCCCAGGTGTTGTTGGTGAACTGGTGGAGAAATTCGATCGCCGAACCATCCGGTCGGAAGCGATAGGTGCCCATTTTGAACTCGTGTCTTGCACCCCCGACTTCGCCGGCGAATCCGGAGTATCCAACCGAGCCGTAGATCCAATTGTCGTAACCGTAGTGCAGGTTGCTGGCCTGGGCATGGGTGTCACCGATGCCCCAGCCTGACATGATCTCCACTCGCTCGTCGGCGACGTCGTCGCCGTTTGTATCCTTGAGGAACAGAAAGCGCGGCGGTTGCGAAACAATGAGCCCCCCATTCGCGAAAACGAGTCCCGTGGGAATATTGAGCCCGTCGGCGAAGATGGTAAATTTGTCCGCCCTTCCATCTCCGTCGGTGTCCTCGCAGATGCGGATTCGATCCCTTCCGATACCGTTCTCGACGACTCCATGCGGGTAGTCGGAGGTCTCCGCGAGCCAGCATCGCCCGCGCTCGTCCCAAGTCATCGCAATGGGCTTCCCGATGTCGGGATCGCTTGCGAAGAGTTCGAGCCGCAAATCAGCAGGCACCTGGGTTCGCTCCATCGATCCTTTCGGAGTGAAGGGCTTCTGGAAGGTGATCGGCTCGGGCCGTTTCTCGTAGTTGGCGACGTTTGCATCCCTGACACGCTCTTCCTTTTCTCGTTGTGTCAGGAAAGATTCGTAGGTGGAGCGGCGTTTGTAGCCAATGCTCCAGAGGATTCCCCGTTTGAGGAGCTGGTGAAACCCCGCTTGTCTCCAGACACGCTCGTCGTGGCCAGAAGCGGTGTAGAAGACGCGACCTTTTCCCTGCGTCCGGATCCAGGTCCATGGTTCCGGTTCGGTGATGTTGTCCTCTTTCCCCACCTCGCGCACTTGGAGGACGATGCGATCCTGCGGATTGTGGTTCCTGTGAACGTAGGTCTCGTCCCAGGCTTCGAATCCAGGAACCTCACGGATCGCCTCGTGGTCGGGCGCGATCGTTTTGGGACGGAACACCGCTGTCTTGTGATGATCGAAGCGCCCGCCTACGACCTGGTCGAATTCAGGAATGTTCTGGAAGCACCAACTCGCACAGTGCACCGGAACAAACCCGCCTCCATCGGTGATGAACGCCTTCAGGTTCTCCCAATGGGAAGGATCGATCTTCTCGTGATTCGCATAGAGGAGAACGGCGTCGTAATTCGCGAGAAACTCCCTGTCACCGAAAGCGGCAGCCGGAGTGACGACGTAATCAAACCAGATCGCATCCCGCCCCAGAGCCTCCATCAGCATCGGCGCAAAGACACCCGAAGGATGGTGCTCGGATTCATGACCCAGGAATAGGACGCGGACGGGGCCATTCCGGTCTTCTGATCGGATGAGCGGAACCAGCAGGAGCGCGGCAGCGATGAGGAATCGAAGCTTCATGGAGATCTGCCAGAACGTGCCGCAGCTTCGCAATGTTTCTTGCGTGCTCCCGCCGCTTCTTGTGATGTTTCGGCCAAGAGAGTGGCACCCTCCTCGTCCTTTCGGACCGCCACTCCGCTGTCTCGCGAGGACTGCGGCGCGGAGGTTTGGCTGATTTCAGCCACCTTCTGTCCTCAAGGCATCCCCCCGGGCTCCCTCATTTTTCCAATCCGGTTTCCAGGATGAACCACGACACCGGCAGATCCCTGAGCGCCTCCCGCATCTTCTCCAGTTCCGCCGCCGCTCCATGCACCTCCAGCCGGACGAGGTCGGCAATCCGGAGTGCCGCCTCGAGCAGGTCTCCGACATTGGCGAGATGCGCGAGGGCACCCTCACCGCCGACGTAAGCCTCCCGGCAGAAGACGATCCCGTCAGAAACAGTGAAGTCGTAGCAGAGGACCGCGTCCTCCGAACGGGTGCGCTCGACGAAGGCCTTGTTGACCTTGCCGGACTGGATGATGTGGTTGCAGA
>CALDKL010000468.1 GCA_937898895.1 uncultured Verrucomicrobiae bacterium
TGTCTCACTGTTCCTGCGGCCGCTTGTGTGTCCTGAGGTGCCCGGATTCACGAAGGAGAAGACGATGGAAACGCGTTTTTTTGCGCCGGGCAATCTCGTGAGCAATCTCGATTTCGTAGAATCGATTTTCGGCAACGCCGGCGATCCGTTCTTGCCGGAAAACGACGCACGGCTCGACGTGGAACATTGGACCGGGCACACCGGCTGCGTCATCCTCGCGCCCCACCTCATCACGTTGAAAAAGAAGGATCTCGGTCTTCCCCATGTCTCGGCGGCGAGTGATCGCCAGAAGCGTGACGGGATGTGTTGGAGCGACGAGAGCGAACTCTACAACAATGGATCCGCTTTCAAGGTGACGGCGCGGAATGCGGAGGGGGTGATGGTGACTCTGATCGCTGACAACTATTTCGGCTATTGCAAGAAGGAGGTAAAGACGCAGATCAGTTTTGCGGCGAACCTCTACGGATTGGTCGAGGAGGAGCATTCGGGCGGTGCCCTTGTCTTCCCCAGTTTCGATCACGGTGAGGATTTTCTTCTGGATACCAATCGCCACGATGCGAACCACACCTTTCCGGAACTGATCGCCCTGCTCGGGGACAGGATCGAGGTGAAAAAGGAGGGATATGCGGTGGATCGGCAATATCCGGAGATTGTTTACGTGCCGGAGGATGCTGACTTCGATCTCACGATCCAGTCCGTTTCGTGGATGCGGGACGGCACAAAACGCGAGATTCCACTGCGGTCGGATCAGACCTACGTCCTGCCGTCGGGTTACAAGATCGAGATGCGAAAACCCTCCTTGGGGCAGCGCTGGCGGCTCATCGGCACCAATGCCGAGGGCACTTTTTGCCACAAGCCCTGTACGGTTTCGGGGGGAGGCAAGTCAGAAATTTCGAAGTCTCTCGCCGATGCGATGGAAGAGGGTCCGGTGATCATGCCAAAGTTCGAGGCAGACATGGATCTCGTCGAGCGGCTCCTCGCACGCGATTATGGGGATCGGGCGAAAAATCCGCGGGTGCCCGGAGCGAAAAGCCGCCCCATCCTCGATCCGGAGCGTTCCCTTGGATCCGTGATGCGCCTTTTCTCGCCGAGTGATGACTTCACCGACGAATACAATGCCTTCATTGCCTCGATCCCGCGGTCGGTGAAAGACTTTCTCCTCACCCTGAAGCGCTATTGGAAGCCGGACTGGGGAACGGGCTGGCGCAGTCGCTTCCGCGTGGATCGAATCAACGGAGCGCCGGGTTCACTGTTGAAATACCGCCTCGCATCGGTGATGACCAGCTACTTGCGAGTCGGCTTCGAGCAGGACGGTTCCTGGCGCATGTTCAGCCTGCGCAAGGATTTTGCCCCTTCGACGAAGCTGCAGCGAGAGGATGATATCACCGCGTCGATCACAGTGCCGGCGGCGCGGCTGGACCGATCCCTCATGCATCCGGAAGTGGACTTTCCGAGCTACAAATTTGCTCAAAATTGCGAGTACCGTCTCTTCCAGCGGCCCGACGACGCGATTCATCGCGGCTACGACAAGCAGACGGAATTCGACTTCTCCCGTGGCGGCAATTTTTTCTCGAATTACGAGCCGAAGACCCGTGCCGAGGTGAAGGCCATCGTCGAGGATGCAATTCGCTTCGATTACTTCACCGCCCCACTGAAAAAGACTCTGCTCGACTTTGCCGGAGCCTCGGGCAGTCCGACCTATGCGATCAGCTCGGCGCATCCGCGCCTGGTCGACGGGGCACCGAGTGAGAACCCTCGCTATCTCCAGAACCGGCCGGATCTGGAAAACCCGCGCGGCGAGTATCTCGGCGAGATCGGAGCACGGCTCTACCGACGTATCCCGGCCGATCAGCCTGTCCTCAATCCGGTCCATGCCGTCCTGCCAGGGCGGCGCAACAATCCCCCGGACCACCAGGCGAAGATCGGGGCACTCGCGCCCTTTGGCCCGATCCATTATCAGGAGCTTCCTGAGTTGTTCATGGATTTCATCGCCAGCCTCACCGGAAAGTCTCCTTCGACGACGGGAGCGGGCTCGGAAGGTGCCCTGACCAAAGGGCCGTTCAATGCGCTGCTGCCCGTGATCGATCTGAATGCGGCACTGCTCAGTTATATTTTGAGCGGCTACGAAGGGTTCAGCACGGCGGCGGGCTATGTGGGGCCGAAGTTCAAGGTCGCGCACGATGTCAGCCTCGTCGTGCCTGAAGTCTGGAGCCGAATGTTTCTTCACGAGCGCAAGCCGACCTTTCTCCTCGCCGAGGGGTATCTCGAGAGAATCGATGACTTTGAGGAAAACGGGGAAGTGATTCCGGCGAGTCGACTCGGCTGCCGCATCACTCAGAAGTTCGTCGAGACCTTCTTCGGAAGGGTCTTCGCGGAGCCGCGCAGTGTCTTCTCCGAAGAGATGCTGCGACCAGAACTTCAGAATCGCGAGGACTACCTGGCGGCGATCCGCAACATCGCGGAAACCCAGAAATGCGTCGCGCTGGCGTACTTTGAAGATGGCGGTATTGAGGCCGCGATTCCTCCGCTGAAGGCCTTGCTCCACCTCATGGCGTATGGGGTCTACGAGGGAAAAACGATTCACGATCCGGAGATCCGCGGGCTGTTCAATCGGGATCGGGTTCTCGAGAGCGACTGGTACCGGGCTCGTCTCGAGGCAAAGACCGCATTACGGGTCCGCACGATCCGTAGCCATGTCGTCGCCCTTGAGGAATTTCTCGAGCGCAAACACTACGAAAAAGAGGCTGAACGCCTCCGTCTCGCCGAACGCCTTGTGCAAACAAAAGCAGCACTGGCGACGCTGGAAGGATCCCCCGAAGCCTACATCCGGAGTATCATGGGCACCATCGGACTGGATCCCTCGGTGTCCGGGTAATCATTTTTTCGATACCGTGTGCTGCCTCTGTTCGCGATAGTAGCGCACCAGTCCGGCGGTGACGCCGTCAGCATATTCCTGGTAAAGATTCTTACGATAGATCCCGTTGAACTCGCGGAGTCCCTCGTAGGGTCCTTCCTGGACCCGAGCGTGGGTCTCGCGGTGATTCATACAGAAGGGCTCGAAAAACAGAACCGGGCAAAAGAAAACCCGGTTTGCCAGGAGGTTGCGTGCCCAGACGTATTCGTTGTCATTCACGGACATGCCGCTGGTGCCGTCATACCCGATGTTTGGGAGTCGAGTTTCCTTTTGGAGCGTCTTCGAGACGGTGTCGGCGAGACGAAGTTCCTCGTAGTAGAGGCGTTGCAGAATGCGCAGGATCATCTCGAGGCGGGTGTCGTCCTCGGCCATCTCACTCGCGGAATAGCAGCCATTCACGATGAGGTGGAGATGATTGGGGGAGCGGAAAACGGGCCGTCCACCAGGCCAGGGAGAGGCGTCGAAGTGGAGGCAGAGAGCGAGATCCGGTCGGATGGTTTCGTTGATGAGATCCCCGCGTGCACGGATTTCCGATGAGATCGCGAACATGGCCTTGGCGGTGCTCGCGATGAGCCAGGCAGAGGGGATCTGGCCACGGCGGATGACATAGGCTTTGGCTTCTTCCTGAAGCGTTTCGATCCGTTCTTTCGTGACGGGGTTGTTTGTCTCGCGGGTGAGAAATACTTCGGCACCAAGTAGAGTGAGGTCGTGTCGGAGGATCTTTGCCACGATCAGGGTCATCTCGCCTTCCCTCACTTCGAGAGTGTCGGGACCTCCCAGCTTGAAGTGCCGGTCATCCCAGGTCACCCACTTTCCCCCGATGTGGCCGGGATCGATGGCGATGCGGAGGCCTTCGAGGGGGCGGGTCGAATTCGGGGGAAGATCGGCCAGATCGAGTGGCCCTCGCCAGTAGTGAGGTGCCTTTGCGGGCAGGGGAGAATCGGTTTTGAAGCGAAGGTCATACCAGCCCGCTTCCGGATGATTCGATTGTTTGAGAAGCAGGACGCGATCCGTTTCGATGCGGAGGAAAGGGTCGGCCTCTTCGGGCTTTCGGGCGTAGCAATGACGGAGCAGATAGACGAATTCCTCGCGAGTCATGGTCGCTTGGTAGGGATCCAGGAGAGACCAATCGGGGAGCGACCCGAGACGCGCCAGGTTGGGTGGAGGCGGGGGCCCGGCCGCACGCAGGGAAGAGAAACCTCCTGTCAGCAGGGAAAGAACGGGCAGGAGGCGGAGAATCGCTCCCAAAACGAGGAAACGGAATGTTTGCAAGGACATCAAACCGGTCAAAGTTTTTGGTTTCCCGTGCGTGAAACGGGGCGAAGGAAGTGAAGCATGCTCAGGATTCTATTTCTAGGGGATATTGTCGGGGAACCAGGTCGGAAGGCGGTCATTTCCCGGCTGGCAGCCATCCGGGAACGGGAGGCGATTGATTTTGTCATCGCCAATGGCGAAAATGCAGCGGCAGGAAGGGGGATCACCCCGAAAATCGCGATTGACCTCCTCCGAGCGGGAGTCGCGGTCCTGACTTCCGGAGATCATATCTGGGATCAGGCTGAAATTATGGAATTCATGGAAATGGAGCCACGGATGCTCCGGCCCTTGAATTATCCGGCAGGGGTCGTCGGCGGTGGGTCGATCGTGCTCGAGACGGCAAAGGGGAAGGTGGCGGTGATCAATGCCCAGGGGCGCAGTTTCATGCAGCCCCCCTTAGAGAATCCTTTTCTGGCGGTGCGGGACGAAGTAGCAAGGCTCCAGGCCAACGAAGGTGTGAAGGTCATTTTTGTCGATTTCCATGCCGAGACGACCAGCGAGAAAATTGCCCTGGGTTGGGCGCTCGATGGTCTTGTCTCGGCCGTGGTGGGAACCCACACCCACGTCCAGACCGCTGACGAACGTATTCTGCCTTTGGGAACGGCGTTTCTATGCGATGCGGGCATGTGCGGTCCGCTCGATTCGGTCCTCGGGCGAGAAATCGGACCGGTCGTGGAGCGATTCCTCACTTCGACACCCAAGCGATTTCCGGTGGCCAAGGGGAGTGTCGGCCTCCGGGGAGCCCTCGTCGATGTGGATGAAATGACCGGGAAAGCCCTTGCCATTCGTCGGTTTTGTGAGGATCAGGAAGGCTGAAAAAAGGGGGGCTGAGATTTTTAAATGAATTCCGGAAGTTTTTTTTGACAGGTTTCAAGCCTCGTTTACCTTTCGCCCCTGATTCTGCCGGACTGGCCTTTGGCCTCGATGCTCCCTCCCGAAAGGGCAAGGTTGCTAGGGGTCTTTTGCCTTTAGCGGATTCGGATGCCTGGGTTACTGGATCACTTGATCTTTGAAGCTCAAGGTGCTGAAAGGCTCTTGTAGCTCAGGGGTAGAGCACATCCTTGGTAAGGATGAGGTCATGGGTTCAAATCCCATCAAGAGCTCCATTTGAGTGAGTAAGAGAGACAGACAGAGCGATTCCGCCGCGGTCGCGACCCAAAAAACCCTTCGCGGGGCCAGAAATTTACGAACCACCACCAATAAAACCTAACGACAATGGCTAAAGCAGCATTCGAACGCACCAAGCCTCACGTGAATGTGGGCACGATCGGTCACGTTGACCACGGCAAAACCACCCTCACTGCGGCCATCACCCACACGCTCGCCGAGAGGGGTCTCGCCGAGAAACGTGCCTACGACGAAATCGACGGCGCTCCTGAAGAGCGCGAGCGTGGAATTACCATTTCCACGGCCCACGTCGAATACGAAACCGAAAAGCGCCACTATGCGCACGTCGACTGCCCCGGGCACGCAGACTACGTCAAGAACATGATCACCGGTGCGGCCCAGATGGATGGCGGCATCCTTGTCGTCTCCGCTGCCGACGGTCCGATGCCTCAGACTCGCGAACACATCCTTCTCGCCCGTCAGGTCGGTGTTCCCGCGCTGGTCGTGTTCATGAACAAGGTCGACCTGGTCGACGATCCGGAACTGCTCGAACTCGTCGAGATCGAAGTTCGCGACCTGCTTTCCTCCTACGAGTTCCCCGGCGACAAGATCCCGATCGTGATGGGTTCCGCCAAGGCCGCTCTCGAAGGAGACAAGGCTCAGCAGGAGAACATCATGAAGCTCATGCAGGCGGTCGACGAATATATCCCGCTCCCCGAGCGTCCCATTGACGGCGACTTCCTCATGCCCGTGGAAGACGTGTTCTCGATTGAAGGTCGTGGTACCGTTGCCACCGGCCGGATCGAGCGCGGCATCATCAAGAAGATGGGCGAAGTCGAAATCGTCGGTCTGCGCCCCACCCAGAAGACCACCGTCACGGATATCGAAATGTTCCGCAAGCTCCTCGACGAAGGGCGCGCCGGTGACAACGTCGGTCTCCTCCTTCGCGGTCTCAAGAAGGATGACGTCGAGCGCGGGCAGGTCATCGCCAAGCCCGGTTCGATCAAGCCCCACAAGAAGTTCAAGGCAGAGGTCTACGTCCTTTCCAAGGAAGAGGGCGGTCGTCACACTCCTTTCTTCGACAACTATCGCCCTCAGTTCTACTTCCGTACCACGGATGTGACCGGTGCCGTCAAACTGCCCGAAGGGGTCGAGATGGTCATGCCTGGTGACAACGTGGCAATTGAAGTCGAACTGATCACCCCGATCGCCATGGAGAAGACGATCCGTTTCGCGATTCGCGAGGGCGGCCGCACCGTTGGTGCTGGTCGTGTCTCGGATATCGTCGAGTGAGCGGGATCGGAAATCTCTGGAGGGGCGGGATCAAACCCGCCCCTGTCGGAAGGATCGGAGGGGAACCGAGATTTCGGCTCCCCTCTTTCGGCCACCAAACCAACAATCATTTCAGCACAGGGCAGTAGCTCAATCGGTAGAGTAGCGGTCTCCAAAACCGTTGGTTGCGAGTTCGAGTCTCGCCTGCCCTGCCAGCTCCGGGAACCGGTGCGAGAAGCGCGCGAAAACAAGACATGAAAGTGGGAAAATACCTTTCCGAGGTTCGCGGGGAGCTGAGAAAAGCAACCTGGCCCTGGGATCCCAAGGAGAAAGGGATCAAAAAATACAAGCAGCTCATCGATTCGACTGGCGTGGTCCTGATCGCGATGGTGCTGCTCGGTGCCTTTGTCGCCACGATCGATTTCGCGATGCGCCAGGCGATGATCTTCCTCACGACCGGATTCTGATTCCTCCCCAACCCCTGAACATTGCCCTTCCTCGATGCCGACCATTCCCACAGCGAAAGACCAATGGTATGTCGTGCAGGTGCTCTCCGGCCTGGAACTGAAAGTCCGCGACAGCATCGAGCGGCGTATTGCCGCCGAGGAGATGGGTGATTACATCTACGAAGTGCTCGTCCCGCAGGAGAGGGTCTCCGAAGTCCGGGGGGGGCAGAAACGCGAGGCGAACCGCAAGTTCTACCCCGGTTACATCATCATCAACATGCACCTGCTCAACGAGGACAATACCCTCGTCGACCGGACCTGGTATTTCATCCAGGAGACCGATGGGGTGATCAATTTTGCCGGCACCAAGGGGAATCCCATGCCGATGCCCAAGCACGAGGTCGACAGCATGCTCGCCCAGATCAAGGAGCGCGAGGGCAGTGTCAAGCCAGCGGTATCCTTCGAGGCGGGGGATTCCGTGGTCATCTCGGACGGTCCCTTCCAAGGGCAGACCGGCGTGATCGCCGAGATCAACGAGGCCAAGGGCGAACTCATGGTATCGGTCAACATTTTCGGACGCGAGACCCTGGTGCCCCTCGAGTACTGGCAGATCGAGGTGGGCTGAGAACATCCCGGACGGTCCTCATTTGAACCTTTCAACCAAGAAGCACGATGGCTAAAGAAGTAGTGAAACAGATCAAACTGCAGATTCCTGCGGGCAAGGCGAACCCCTCTCCTCCGGTGGGCCCGGCTCTCGGTCAGGCGGGGGTGAACATCATGGAGTTCTGCAAGCAGTTCAACGCCCAGACCCAAGGTGGGGAGGGTGACATCCTGCCGGTGGTCATCACGGTCTACGCCGACAAGAGCTTTACCTTCATCACAAAGAAGTCCCCTGCCGCCGTTCTCCTGAAGAAGGCGGCGAACATCGCTTCCGGTTCGAACGAACCGAACAAGAAGAAGATCGGGAAGATCACGCGGGCAAAGCTCCTTGAAGTGGCTCGCGTCAAGATGGAAGACATGAACACCCGCGACGAGGAGATGGCTTGCCGCATTCTCGCAGGGACGGCCCGCCAGATGGGCCTCGAAATCGTCGACTGAGTTTCTCCTAGCAAACCAACCACCCGCAGGAGGGCGAGGAAACGCCCGCAAGCACTGCACAAGAACCATGGCAAAGACCCGAAGCAAACGATACAAATCCGCCGCCGCACTGGTGGACAAAGAGAAAGTCTACTCGATCGAGGAGGCGGTCGCGCTGGTGAAAAAGCTCCCCGCGCCCAAGTTCGACCAGACCGTGACGCTCACCTTCCGCATGGGGGTGGATCCTCGTCAGTCCGACCAAATGGTCCGCGGCACCTGCCCGCTTCCCCACGGATCGGGCAAGGATGTCCGCGTGCTTGTCTTCGCCGAGGGCGAGGCGGCCACGGAGGCAAAAAATGCGGGGGCCGACATCGTCGGTTTCGACAATCTCATCAAGGAGGTCATGGGCGGCTTCATGGATTTCGATGCCGTCATCGCCACACCTTCGGCCATGTCAGAGGTCCGCAAACTCGGTCGTCAACTCGGACCCCGCGGACTCATGCCGAATCCCAAGACGGGGACGGTCACCGACGATACGGCTGCGGCAGTGAAGGCGGTGAAGGCCGGTCGGATCGATTTCAAACTCGACAAGAACGGAAACATCTCCGCACCGATCGGAAAGCTATCCTTCGAGCCGAACATGCTTGTCGAAAACGGCAAGGCTGTGGTCGATTCCGTCTCTGCTGCCCGTCCCGCGACGGCGAAGGGCATTTTCATTCTCAAGGGAGTCCTCGCCGCCACGATGGTGCCGGGTCTCAAGGTGGATGTCTCCGCCTGGCATTGATCCCCGTTGAACCCACTACCCAGTTTTTTCTGAACCGATGAAAGTCCTCAAGAAAATCGTCATCGACAGCCTTCTCTCGCGAATCAGTGCGTCGCCCTTCCTCCTCGTGGTCGACTACTCCGGGATGAAGGTCTCCGAGTTCGAGGAACTCCGCAAGCGACTCTCCGCCACGGGAGCCAAGCTGCAGGTAGCGAAGAATACCTTCGTCAAGCAGGTCGCGGCCTCCGTCGAGTATCCCGAGGGGCTCGCCGCCTTTCTCACCGGACAGACCGCCGTGGTTACCGGTGAAAACGACGTCTGTGCCTCCGCCAAGGTTCTCAAGACCTACGGCAAGGAAATCAACAAGCTCGCGATTCGGGGCGGAGTTCTCGACGGCAACCTCCTCCAGGATGCCCAGGTCATCGTCCTCGCGGACCTTCCACCTCTCGACATCCTTCGTGCGCAACTGCTCGGCGTGCTCAACTCGCCCGCGCAGAAGTTCGTCTCCGTGCTCAACGAGCCGGCGGCGTCGCTTGCCCGAGTCCTCCAAGCCAAGGCCGATCAAGGCTGATTCACCGAAAACCTTTTCGAATTTGGGTATGCCTCAGGTGGTGTGCCCCGAACCAAACAAGCAAAACAAAACCGGGTTCCTTGCCGAATGCCGAGCGCGGCATCTTAATTGTCGGGGCGCTTTCCGACGCGGCGATACCCACCCAAGAATATGGCAGATACCAGTGCACTAGTGGAACAACTGAGCGGACTCACCGTCCTCGAGGTCGCCGACCTCGTCAAAGCTCTCGAAGAAAAATGGGGCGTCAGCGCTGCGGCTCCCGTGGCGATCGCTGCGGCTCCTGCGGCCGGTGGAGCCGCCGAGGCCGCCGAGGAGAAGACGTCCTTCGACGTGATTCTCGCCTCCTTCGGTGACAACAAGATCGGAGTCATCAAGGCGGTCCGTGAAGCTGTCTCGGGTCTCGGTCTTGCCGAAGCCAAGGCTCTCGTCGAAGGTGCCCCGGCACCGGTGAAGAAGGGAGCCACCAAGGACGAAGCCGCCGCGATCAAGACCAAACTTGAAGAGGCGGGTGCCAAGGTCGAACTCAAGTAATCCGAACCTTTCGATCCCGGCCCGGTTTTCGGGCCGGGATTTCTTTCTCGGATTTTCACAAGAAATACCCTGGCTCAATCGTAGTGAATCGAAAGAACGTGGAGTTGTCCCCCTTGCCTAACTGAAACGACGCCGAATCCCGGATGTTTTTGCAAGCATTCGGGCTTCGTCGTCTTTTCTTTTGACGACTGGTTTCCGCCATCGGCGATCCCCCGTGTACACCCGTCTCCCGGGCGTGCGTTGGGTCCGTCGAGGAGGAGACCGACGAAAAGACCGCCAGAACAACCTCAGCAGAGCCCCTATGTCAGCACGATCCGAGAAATTTGAACGCAAGTACTTTGGCAAGATCGAGGAGGCCATCGAGACTCCGAACCTCATCGAGGTTCAGCTCGATTCCTACAAGGAGTTCCTGCAGCAGGATATCGCGCCTGAAAACCGTATCGCCACAGGTCTGCAGTCGGTCTTCCAAGAGGTCTTCCCGATCCAGAG
Source organism: uncultured Verrucomicrobiae bacterium (assembly GCA_937898895.1). Lineage (GTDB taxonomy): Bacteria > Verrucomicrobiota > Verrucomicrobiia > Verrucomicrobiales > DEV007 > Arctic95D-9. Next base: position 10,485 of record CALDKL010000468.1, read on the forward strand.
CTATGACGAGAAGTTTACTCTGAACTTCTCCCGGTACGAAGTTGGCGAACCGAAGCTGACCGCCCTTCAGGCGCTCCGGGACGGCGAGACCTTCAGCGCCCCTCTCTACGTCACCTTTTCGCTCACCGACGAGACCGGGACGAAAGAAGAGCGAGTCTACATGGGGGAACTGCCCATGATGACGCTGCGCGGAACCTTCGTCATCAACGGGGCCGAGCGCGTCATCGTGAGCCAACTGCACCGCTCCCCTGGGGTGTGCTTCGAGACGAACCTGCACCTCAATGGGAAGACCTTGCACGGTTTCCGCATCATCCCGGATCGCGGCACTTGGATGGAAGTCCAATTCGACACGAACGACCTCCTTTACGTCTATCTGGACCGCCGCCGTCGTCGCCGCAAGTTCCTCGCCACCACCTTCCTCCGCGCGATCGGCTATCCGACTGACGAGGATATCATCGAGCAGTTCTACGACATTGAAAAACTCAAGATCGATCCCTCGATCAACGAGGCGGAGCTGGCGAACCGAGTCATCTTCAATGACGTTCTCGACGGGGATATGGTCGTGGCCAAGGCCTACGAGCCGCTCACCCTCGCGACGATCACCCAGCTTCACTCGCTGGGTGTGAAATCCGTGCCCTGCGTCACCGCTTCGCACGACGACCTCCTCATCAAGTCGCTCCGCAAAGATCCGGCGAAAAATGAGGAAGAAGCACTCAAGGACATCTATCGACGTCTCCGCCCCGGTGACCCGCCGACGGTGGCGAACGCCCGTGCCTTGCTCAAGCGGCTCTTCTTTGATCCGAAAAAATACGATCTCACCCGGGTCGGCCGATACAAGATCAACCAGAAGCTGGCCCTCGATGTGGACGAGAACGAGCGCGTTCTTACTGCGGACGATTTCCTCGTCTCGATGGCCTACCTGTTTGGTCTCCGTCGCGGAGAAGGGGTTCTCGATGACATTGATCACCTCGGCAGCCGTCGCATTCGTGCCGTCGGCGAATTGCTCGCGAACCAGTGTCGTGTCGGCCTGGCCCGCACCGAGCGCCTCGTGAAGGAGCGCATGACCTTGTTCGATATCAATCTGGACGGGATGACTCCCTCGAAACTGGTCAATCCGAAAGCCCTCGCCGCTGTCGTGCGTGACTTCTTCGGTCGTTCGCAGTTGAGCCAGTTCATGGACCAGATCAACCCGCTCTCCGAACTGACCCACAAGCGCCGTCTTTCCGCGCTCGGTCCGGGCGGTCTGAATCGTGACCGTGCCGGATTCGAAGTCCGTGACGTCCATCCGTCTCACTACGGCCGGATCTGCCCGATCGAAACCCCGGAAGGTCCGAACATCGGTCTCATCAACTCGATGAGCTGCTACGCCCGGATCAACGAATTCGGTTTCATTGAGACGCCCTATCGCCGCATCCAAAAGGGCAAGGTGCTCAAGAAGATCGACTACCTCACGGCGGACCAGGAGGAGAGCTACCTCATCGCCCAGGCGAACAACCCGATCGATGACAAGGGAAATTTCCTGACCGAGAAAATCACCGTGCGACTCCTCGGCGAGTTCATCGAGGTGGATCCGATGGAAGCGACGTATATGGACGTCTCGCCGAAGCAGCTCGTTTCGGTGGCCGCCTCGCTCATCCCCTTCCTCGAGCACGATGACGCGAACCGCGCCCTCATGGGTTCGAACATGCAGCGCCAGGGTGTGCCACTTCTCGTTTCCGAGTCACCCTACGTGGGAACGGGCATGGAGGGCAAGGTTGCCCGTGATTCGCGCGCCGTTGTCGTGGCCGAAGGATCGGGCATCGTCGCCGCCGCAACGGCCGAGATCGTCATCGTGACGAAGGATGGAGAGCTGCCCTGTTCTGAGGCGCAGTTCATGACCAATCCCTTCAAGCTGAAGAGTGACAAGGTGAACGGCACCTACGTCTATCCGCTGCGCAAGTTCATGCGCTCCAACGCGGGAACCTGCATCAATCAGAAACCCATTGTCCGCCGTGGAGAGAAGGTGAAGGCCGGACAGGTCCTCGCCGATGGTCCGAATACCGACAATGGCGAGTTGGCTCTCGGGCGGAACGTGCTCGTCGCTTTCATGCCTTGGAATGGATACAATTTCGAGGACGCGATCGTGATTTCCGAGCGCATCGTGAAAGAGGATATCTACACCTCCATCCACATCGATGAATTCGAGATTGGCGCTCGCGACACCAAGCTTGGCCCCGAAGAAATCACTCGCGATATTCCGAACGTTGGTGAGGAGGCCCTCAAGGACTTGGGTCCCGACGGAGTCATCCGTGTGGGGGCCGAAGTGAAGCCCGGCGACATCCTCGTCGGCAAGATCACCCCGAAGAGCGAAACGGAACTGGCTCCCGAAGAACGCCTTCTCCGTGCCATTTTTGGCGAAAAGGCCGCCGATGTGAAGGACACCTCGCTGCGCGTGCCTTCGGGTTGTGTCGGTATCGTCATGGACGTTCGCGTCTCTTCCCGCAATGCTTCGAGCAAGGAGCGTCTCGACCCCAAAGAGAAGCAGAAACAGGAAAAGCAAATCATCGAGGAGCCCAAACGCCGCCACGAGGAACTCACCGAGCAACTCACCGAGAAGCACTCCGACATCCACCCCGAGGAGAAGGTGCCGCTCGACCTGGTCAGTAGACGACGCGGAGAAATCCCCGC
>CALDKL010000469.1 GCA_937898895.1 uncultured Verrucomicrobiae bacterium
GGGAAAGCAATCACGCGATCAGGCTGGCGCAAATTTTTTTGGAATCCCGATTTGGCGAATGCAAAGAACGCGTCCGAATCTACCTTTTCGTCCTTGCGATCCTGTCATGCCTTTCCTTCGAATGATCCGCCCGCTCCTCTTGTTTCTGGTGTCGGGGATCGTCTTCCTCCCCGGATCGCTCTTCGCCCATCGGGTGTCCTCGGTATCGCTCATTTCCTATCTGAACACAAAGGACCATCGCTACACGCTCGATGTGGCCATGGAGGTCGTGCCCAGTGAAGACCCGGCATTGAACGACCAGATCTCGCCCGAGGACGCGGCACGAGAGTTCGCGGAGTATCTGAATGTGATGTTCGACGAAGCCCAGCAAAAGCCTCAGATGGAAATTTCCATTGAGGAAACCAGCGACGGAGACACTCCCGAGGCACTGCGAAGACGCCAGGTGCTGACCAAAATGCAGGGGCGGATTCCCGACGGAGCCAAAGAGTTCCTGCTTTACCTCGATCCCCGCTGTCCCATGGCAGTGGTCATGGTTGCGGTGAAAGACGAGCAACCCAGTCGCCGCATGCAGGTGATCCTCGCTGGGGAATACAGCCGTCCCATCAGTGTCCTTCCGTTGGAGGAGGGCGATCCCTTCGATCAGACCGGTGCTCCGGCTTCAAAGGAAATGGCGGGAGCGGGAGCAGAGATGGAGAAGGGGATGGCTCCGAAAGTCCCCCGGAAGGAGGGAGTGGGCTGTGTTGCCTCGGGATGGCGAGCTTTTTTCTACGAATCGGCCCTTCCTGCCGCTCTTCTCATCGCCCTACTTCTCCTCACTCTCGGGCGGCAAAGTGTGTTGTGGCAGATCGGCCTTCTGCTTGCGACCCAGGGCCTCGCGATTTTCCTTGTCCTCTGGCGGCTTGTTTCCGTGCCGGGTGGGATCGTGCCGACGTTTGCTGTCCTCACGGCAATCCTTGCCCTTGAGGCGCTGTTTCACCAGCGGGTGAAAGTCTGGCGCTATCCTTTGGTCGGATGCGCGGGAGTGGCCTCGGGATGGTTTCTCGCGGGAACCTCGTCGTTTCACGAACTGCTGTCGGCGGCGGATCTCGGAATCGGTCGGGCCATGCTCTTCCTGCTCGGAGTCGAGTCCGCCGTGGTGGGCTTGGCCTTGGCGTCCGCGTCGATCCTGTTGCCCCTGAGTCGCTTCGAATGGTATCGGAAGTCCGTCGTGACACCGTTGGGTGTGCTCATTGCGGGATACTCGCTGTTCGTGCTCGTGGAACGGTTCCTGTGACAGCTCTGCCTCTGACGAACGGTTCTCGAACCGTTTTTCGGCGCTGGATTGAGTGAATCCGGAATCGTAAGTGGAACAAACAACGGTTCGCGCGAAAGGCGGGGCACCGGGGGGGCAATACCCATCCTGCTTGTTGGCTTGCCAAAGCCTGCGCCGCCGAAGCCGCCCGAGCCTTCTCCACCTCTCCCAGCCCATTTTTCCGCAGCAGCGACCAAAATGGTCGTG
>CALDKL010000470.1 GCA_937898895.1 uncultured Verrucomicrobiae bacterium
TGCGGCCCGCCCCCGCTTCGTTCCGGTCCGGATTTCCCTTGGACGGTATGTTCTCCTACAGCCCGGCGGGAAATCCAGGCCGCGCCTTGCGGGAACGGGTCCTCTCGGCGTCTCGCGACGTGGGGGGATGGGAAAGGTGGGCTTGCGGGCGGGACCGACTCTGCTCCCGATTCCAATCCGTCGTCCCGAAAACGGTTGCACATCTGCCCGCGACAGGTCGAAAATGGTCGGGCTTCCGGATCGGTGACCGACTGTTTCGGAGAACCGCGTTCCCCTTCCTCCTCCAAGTTGAAAACGGCACTCAGCGTCTTTGTTTCCGCCGTCCTCCTGACGACCTTTGCCTTCGTCATCTGGGTGGTCGCGACACACCACTATCGGTGGGAGGCGATCGCGCCCTACCGGAACAACCTGATCTCGGGCTGGCTCACCACCCTGCTGATTTCAGCCGGGTCGCTCGTGCTCAGCGTCATCGTCGGGGCTCTGCTCACGGCGGGTCAGCTTTCGGGCTCTTCGCTTCCGACCTTTCTCTGCCGGATCTATGTCGAAATTGTCCGCGGCACTCCTTTGCTCACCCAGATCCTCATCGGCTACTATCTCATCGCCAACGCGATCGGCTGGCACAGTAGCCTCGGCGTTGGCATCGTCGTATTGTCTTGTTTCTCGGGGGCTTATCTCTCGGAGATCTTTCGGGGCGGGATCGAGTCGATTCCGCAGTCGCAATGGCTCTCGGCGCGGGCAATCGGCTTCACCGGGGCCCAGACCTACCGCTTTGTCGTCATCCCCCAGGCGGTGCGTCGCGTCCTACCCGCCTCGGCCGGACAGTTTGCGAATCTGGTGAAGGATTCCTCGCTGCTCTTCGTCATCAGCGTCCACGAATTCACAATGCAGGCGCGTGAGGCGAATGCGAACAGCTATGCCACCTTCGAGGCTTACCTGCCTCTCCTTCTCGGCTATTTTCTTCTCACTTTCCCGATCTCCCTCCTCAGTCGCCACCTCGAGCGGCGCTACCGCTATGAGCATTGAGATCTGCGGCCTGACAAAACACTACGGGTCGACCTGCGCCATCGACGGGATCGATCTCTCCCTGGATGATTCGGTGAAGGTCCTCGCCCTGATCGGTCCCTCGGGCGGGGGGAAGTCAACCCTGCTGCGGCTCCTCGGCGGTCTGGAGAGGCCCGACTCCGGCACGATCCGCATCGATGGACAGGAGATCCCGCGCGAGGAGGACGCCTTGCGTCTCTGGCGGCGGAGAAACGGATTTCTCTTCCAGTCCTTCAACCTGTTTCCCCACCTGAGCGCGTTGGAAAACATCGTCCTGCCCCTCGTCGAGGTGCATGGATGGGAGCGTGAAGAAGCCCGCCAGCGTGCCAGCGAGGTGGTTGATCGATTTGGCATGTCGCCTCATCTCCACAAGCGTCCCGCCGAACTCTCGGGAGGGCAGCAGCAGCGCATCGCCCTCGCCCGCGCCACGGCCCACGAGCCCGGTCTGCTCCTCCTCGACGAGCCGACCTCGGCCCTCGATCCCGAGATGAAGGCGGAGGTGCTCGAACTCGTCGCTGAACTTTGTCAGGGTGGCCAGCGCATCATCCTCTCGCCCCATGAAATGGGGTTCGCCAGCCGTTCGGCGGACGCCGT
>CALDKL010000471.1 GCA_937898895.1 uncultured Verrucomicrobiae bacterium
CTTGGTGTAAACCTCCGATCCGCCCCATTCGAGGTCCGCGAGGGTCACCTCCGAGCGCAGCACCTGCTCCGAGCGCCGCGCAAGCCAGTCGCGGAATCCGTCCCCCCGAAGCCAGCCGTTCACCATCGATTTCACCACAAGCAGGCCGATGACGAGGAGGACGAGGAGGAGGCCGCCGGTGAGGAGAACCCACTTCAGGGGACGGAAGGAGCCAGGCGGATTCGTTCGGCGTTTCGGAGGCATGGCGGAAAGAAACGCCAACGCGACGGCGGTGGCAAAGAGAAATGCGTCCTCGGGCGCGGCCATCTCCCTCGCTCCCCGTCCTGAGATTCCCGGTGCGGTCGAATCCGGCCTCCCCCGTGTTGGCGCTCCCGATGGTTTCTCATCGACATTCTCCAGTTCGAAAGGCACAATCCGCAGCACGATGCATGCCTCGAACCTCTTCGAAGCCATCCCCGAGAACCTGCCCGATGAACTCGTCGAAGTCCTTGCCGAAGGCCAGGGGCGCGTCCGCATTGTGCGCCTCGTTTCCGAAGGCCATGCCTCGGTCGATGGCTTCTGGTACGATCAGGACGAACACGAGTGGGTCGCCTTGTTGTCGGGCCATGCCGTCCTCAGTTTCGAAGACTCCGCCAACGGCGAGGTGTCTGTCGTGGAATTGAAGCCGGGCGATTGGCTCCACATTCCTCCTCATTCCAAACACCGCGTGGAAAGCACCGCCACCGGGGTTGCGACGGTTTGGCTCGCCGTGCACTGGGGATGAGGTGAAGGTCTCCCGCGCTCGCGAACGCTCAGGCCTCGTTTGCGGATCGGGCCTCTCCTCCGGCGATCTCTGCGATCAGGTCCCGCCCTCCGAGATCGCCGAGGAAGCGCAACTCCTCCTCCAGCACCTTCCAGGCCGGTGCCCCGCCCTCGCAGCTCTGCCCGCAGGGCGTGCGACAGACGAAGCCGTCGTAGTCGGGAAAACGCTGCGGATCGTTCGTCTCGTCGTGCAGCACCAGGACGGGGGATCCCTCCTCGACTCCGTCAAGAGCGAGCGGGTGCATCCAACAGGTCAGCGGTTTGTAAAACCAGGGCGGCAGACCACGTTCCGTCGCGAGCACCTGCAGTGCGCAACGGAAATCCGCGAGCAGAAAGACGCAGGCCGTTTCGGGGAAGTGCGCCGGATATTCCGCGACGACGCCATGTCTTGGCACGCCGCGCACCGCAGTCTTTGGTCCCGCCGTGGTCTCCCGCCAGGTCCCGTAGACCACGGCACGGGAAGGCAATACGATTCCCATTTCCGCGAAATCCTCCCGCGCCTCGGCAACGACCTCTCTCAGCACCGTCGCCTCCTCCGGGCCGAGATAGACGCCGTCGTGACAGCATGTCCCCTGACATTGCGACAAATCGCAGCGTCGCAGCGGGCGTCGCAGCGAAGACGCGTCCAGACCCATCGTGGCGACGATCTCGGCGAGCCACTCCAGCGTTTCGGGATATGCCGTGATCGCGGGCTCCATGAATTGCGCATTCTGCGTGAAAATAGGAGGGTTGTCGACATCTCCTTGCGGATTCGTGCAGACTTGGCGACCTTTTCCGGCAATACCCGAAATGAGGCGGCTCCTTTCCATCGTTTTCTCCCTCGGCGCGGTGCTTCCCGCAGCGGCGCAGAAGGTGGAATTCAACCGCGACATTCGCCCCATTCTTTCGGACAAGTGCTTCGTTTGTCACGGACCCGACGCGAAGAATGCGAAGTCGGAATACCGACTCGACACCTTTGCCCGCGCCACGGCGGAACTCGACGGAGTCACCGGAATCGTCCCCGGAAAACTGGAGGAAAGCGAATTCCATTGGCGCATCCACAGCGGGGACAACTCCGAAAAGATGCCGCCGCCCGATTCGAAGCGATCCTTGACGCCGACCGAAATCGCCCTGCTTGATCGATGGATCGAACAGGGTGCCCAGTACCAGGCACATTGGTCATTCGCTCCGATTCCGCAATCCGTTCCCGTACCGGCGGTGTCATCGGGGTGGGTCCGGAATGAGATTGATGCCTTTGTCCTGACGAAACTACAAGAAAAGGGCTTCTCTCCCTCGTCGGAAACGAGTCGCGAGAAATGGCTTCGGCGAGTCCGCTTCGATCTCACTGGTCTCCCTCCCACCATGGAGGAACTCGATGAGTTTCTCGCCGATCATTCGCCCCGAGCCTGGGAAACCGTCGTCGACCGACTCCTCGCAAGCGAGGCGTCTGCCGAGCGGCTTGCCGCCGAGTGGCTCGACGTGGCTCGATACTCGGACAGCTATGGATATCAGGTCGACGGCGATCGCTCCGTCTGGCCATGGCGGGACTGGGTCATCCGCGTTTGCCGAGCGAATCTGCCGTATGACGACTTCATCACCGGGCTGCTTTCC
>CALDKL010000472.1 GCA_937898895.1 uncultured Verrucomicrobiae bacterium
GTGTAGCGAAGACGGAGCGTAGCGGAGACTTCGACTACCGGAAGGTCGGCCCCGACCCATGGTTGAACAAGCCCGTCGTATGCGGGCAGTGTTTGGAGCTTTGTCAGGTTCAACAATAAAGGGCTACCAACGCCTGCCCCGCCGCGAATTCAAACCGTCATGACCGTTTCAATCTCAACCCGCAATCGGAGGTGCGCCCCCGGTCTGGCGCACGAGTACGCTGGGTAACCTCTCCCGGCGTGGTGACTGGAACAAAACGACATCCGGAGACCTCAGGCATCACGCAATCCTGTCCCCTTCCCAGACTGGATTGGCAGTACTTTCGTGGCAAATCTCCTCTTCCGTGGCACGCTGCGGACGCCTCCACTCGTTTCCCCATGTTCATTGCCCCACGACACCTCCTTTGCGCCCTGATTTTCCCGTCTCTCGCCTCGGTTCTTTCGTCCATGGCGCAGGAGACTGCCCCTGCGAAGGCCAAAACCCTCGCCGGGCCGGTCCAGTTTCTGACAAAAGCGCAGTATGACGAGGAAGCAAAACTACGCATTGCAAATTTTCGACTGCCTGTCGGTGTGACCGCCTCGCTCTATGCAGACTCGAGCCAGGTCCAGAATCCAACGGCCATCTGCTTCGACCCGCAGGGCCGACTGCTCGTGGCGGAAGTCCACCGTTGGCGCGCGGGGGTACAGGACATCCGCAATGAACAACAGATCCTCCTCGACGACCTCGACAACGAAACCAACGCCGACCGACTCGCCATGTATGAACGCGACGTCCTGACGCACCCCCTTTCCTTCTACACGGAGTTCACCGACCAGATTGTGAGACTCGAGGATGCCGACGGCGATGGACGGGCCGATCATCGCCGTGTCTTCGCCGACGGATTCCACGATCCGCTCGATGGGCCGGGCATCGGTCTACTTTCCGGAGACGACGGGTCCCTGTACTACACAAACATCCCGCACCTTTGGAAACTGAAGGATACCGACAACAACGGGACGGCTGACGAGAGGATCTCCCTGCAGGACGGATTCGGCGTGCGCATGAGCATTTCCGGACACGACATGCATGGGCTCGTCTGGGGACCGGACGGAAAACTCTACTGGTCCATCGGCGACCGCGGCTACTCAATCACGACGAAGGAAGGCCGTCACTACCATCGGCCCGATTCGGGTGGAGTGTTTCGCTGCGATCCGGATGGGTCAAACCTGGAAGAGGTATACACGGGTCTGCGCAATCCCCAGGAGCTGGCTTTCGACGCCTATGGCAATCTCTTCACCTGCGACAACAACGCCGATGCATGGGATACGGGGCGGCTCGTCTATCTGCTCGAGGGCGGTGATTCGGGTTGGCACCACGGGCATCAGGTGCTGATGAATTTTCGGAACCAACTGCATCTGCGCACGCCGGACTACACGCATCCGGGGCACAAAGAAGTGCCTCTCAATGCCTGGTTGAGCGAGGGTCTCTGGGATCAACTATACGAGGGGCGTCCAGCCTTTGCCCTGCCTCCGGTGGACAAAGTCTCGTGGGGTCCGAGCGGTCTTGTCTATCATTACGGGGTCACCTCAATGCCGAATCGATACGCCGGTCATTTTTGGGTCTGCAATTTCGGCGGAGCCAACGGAGACCTCGAGGCCTTTTCGGTGAAGGAGGCAGGAGCAGGTTTCGCGCTCGATCACAAGGAAGTTTTCATGGTGGGGCTGGGCAACACAGACGTGGAATTTGGTCCGGACGGAAACATGTACCTGAGCTGCTTCAACAACAGCGGGTGGTACAAGCAGGACCTCGGCAATCTCTACCTCCTTTCCTCTTCGGAGGGAGCCGATGCGAACTTGCGGAAGGAAACCGCCAGTCTGTTGACCGAGGCATTTTCAGGACGCAAGACGGACACACTTTCCCGACTGCTCGGCCACCCGGATTTGCGGGTGCGGCAGGGAGCCCAATTCGAACTGGCGCGACGCGGAGAGACCGCAGTCTTCGAGGCGGCAGTGAAGCCCTCGCAGAATCGCTTTCTCCGGTTTCACGGCATTCGCGGGCTCGGACAACTGGCGCGGGCCAATGAAGAGATCACAGCGACCCTGGCGGCCCTGCTCAGCGACGCCGATGACGAGATCCGAGCCCAGGCCGCGAAGGCCCTCGCCGACACGCGAGCAACGCCCGCCGGGGAAGCGCTCGTGCCGATGCTCTCCGATCCTTCCGCCCGCGTGCGGGGATTCGCCGCCATCGGGGTTGGAAAATGCGGGATCATCACCGCACTGCCCAAGCTCTTCGAAATCCTCGCCGAGAACAACAATCGCGATGTCTTTCTCCGACACGCCTGTGTCATGGGCATGTGGTATCTGAACGAACGCGAAAAGATGCTGAAGCAACTCCGGAACGAGTCCCCCGGGGTGCGCATGGGGGTGGTCCTAACGCTGCGCAGGTTGGAGGATCCACGGGTGAAATATTTTCTCCGCGATCCCGAGCCCTCGATCCGCGCCGAAGCGATCCGCGCCATTCATGACCTCGACCTGCTCACCGCGATGCCCGATCTCGCCCGCGAGATTCTCCCCTATTCGAGTGCCGCCGAAGGAGTCGTCTTTCCCGCCGATCACCGCGACTGGATGCTGCACACACGACTTCTCAACGCCAATTTCCGGGTCGGTGGAGGAGAAAACGCGGCCAATCTTCTCGCCTACGCAGCCCAGCCAAAGCTGCCTTCTATCCTGCGTGAGCAGGCCCTCCTCGCCTTGCTGGAGTGGCGAAATCCGACTCCGGTGGACTCCGTGACGGGCCGTTTCCGCCCCCTCCCTGCTGCCGATCGGGCGGACATCACCGACGTGGTCCGGGTAGGCTTGCCGACGGTTTTTGGGAACGCCGAGGGTGCTCTCGTCGGACTCGCGACACGCCTTGCCCTCGCCTACGAAGCGCCCGTTCCTGCTGAACTTCTGAAAGGCCAGCTCCTCGACCCCAAAGCCGACCTCGACACCCGCATTGCCTCGCTCGAGGGTCTCTTCCGACAAGATCCAACCGCGCTCACGCCGATGTGGGAATCGCTCCTGAAGCTCGAACCTGCCGCCCTGCGCCGCAGCGTCGTTTCGGTCCTGACGCGGCAGGATCCCGCCCGGGGAACAGCCGCCGCCATCGCCATGGCCGGATCGGATGCCCTCCCGCACCGACAGGCCGGCTATCGGCTGCTCGGAGAATCCACCGACCCTGCGGCAACGGATCTTCTCCGCGCCCGCCTCAAAGCCCTCGCCGAGGAACCGCCCGGAGCCCTGCTCGATCTCCTTGAAGGCGCCGCAAAAAAAGAAGACGCAACCATCCGAGAACTCCTCTCCGCCCGCGAAAAGTCGCTCGATCCGGCCGATCCCCTGGCTCCCTTTCAGGTCGCCCTCGAAGGAGGCGATCCGAAAGCAGG
>CALDKL010000473.1 GCA_937898895.1 uncultured Verrucomicrobiae bacterium
AGGGTCACCTCGCGCACTCCGCAATCGGCGAGACGGCGGCATTCGGCGACGATCTCGGCGATGGGGCGTCCCCGCTCGGGGCCGCGGGTGTGGGGCACGATGCAGAAGGTGCACTTCATGTTGCAGCCCTGCATGATGCTGACAAACTCGCTCACGCCGTGGTCTTTGGCGACGTGGTCGCGAATCGTGTTTTGAGAGCCTTCTTCCTCATCAATGTCGACGATGGGAAGGTGGAGGTCGTCCATCTCGGATTCTTCCCTGGTGCGCATCAGAGCGACGCAGTGATCGACGACCCGATGGTATTTCTGGGTTCCGGCGACGAGGTCGAGATGGGGCACCTCCGCGAGGAGTTGTTCACCGCGACTCTGAGCCATGCAGCCCATCATCCCGAAGACAAGACGGGGATTGCGTTTCCGGAGCTTGCCGAGCTGACGCATGTTTCCGAGGGCCTTTTGTTCGGCTTGGTCGCGCACGGAACAAGTGTTCATCAACAGAACGTCGGCATCGTCGGGTTGCCGCGTGATGGTGAATCCACGCTCGACAAACATCTGCGCGACCTGTTCGGAGTCGCGTTCGTTCATCTGGCAACCAAAGGTTCTGAGATAGACTTTCGGCATTACGGGGGACGGCGAGGAGCGGAATCTAGTGTGGGGTTCGCCAAATTCCTGCTCAAAATGGTTTTTCACCGTTGCGAAGTCTGCTTGCTTCGCCCGGGTCGATTTTTGAACTTGTGGACTTCCTTTCCTGCCTCCGCGTGGCTCGTCGGTCGCTGAGATTGCTCAACTCCCTCTTCCCGCTTTGAAGTGGATTCGGATTCCTCACGAATTTTGCACACGTATTTAGCGATCACTACACTAATCGGGATTCGATCCGGGGACAAGTGGGGAAGGGGATCCCAAAATCTGTTCTCGTCCCAAGTGAAACAAAGGGAGCGGGACCTTGCATCCTCCAAGAAAAAGGCGAAGCCTTTCGACTTCGCCTTGATGCGGAAATCCGACGAGATGCGGGAGGAATCACCAGCTCGACTTAGTCACACCGGGAATAAGACCGCTCGAGGCCATTTCGCGGAAGGTGATCCGGGACATACGAAAGCGGCGGAAATACCCGCGTCGGCGTCCGCTGACCTCGCAACGATTCACGAGGCGGGTCGGGCTGGCGTCGCGAGGGAGCATGGTGAGGCCCTCGTAGTCTTTTTCGGCCTTGAGCTTCGCACGAAGCTTGGCGTATTTGGCTACGGTGCGCTTCTTGCGCTGGTTACGGGTGATCCAACTTTGTTTTGCCATGGTGGGGCGGGAAATTTACGCCTTTTGGCAAGGATTCAAGCGGAAAATGAACAATTTGACTCGTCAAAAGGTCTGCTCCCATGCATCCTCCGGCCTATGCGTCGGTTTCCCTGGCTTTCGTTCTTCCTTTCGCTGTTTCTCCTGACGGCCCCTCCGCTCCGAGCGCAGGAATCCGGAGATTCAAAGGCTCCCGAAGAGGAAGAGGACTGGCTCGAATACTACTACCAGAATCCGACTCCGGAGCGTTTTGTGCCGCAAATGAAGGCTTGGGCGGCGGACGGCACCCTTGACCTGGAGCAGGCGAAACCGGCCCTGATTGCCTTCCTCAGCCAGGTGATCCATCAAAATTCCAGAAAATTGGCGGAATGGTATGAGGCTCTGGCAGGACTTGAGCCCCAGCAGATGCAGATCATGCATACTGCAATGCTTTACTCGCGCACGAAGGAGGCCGACGAGATCCTTGGAGAACGATATGGGGAGGCCTATCAGGATGAGAAAGCGGAAACGAGAAAAATCCTCGAGCGTCCTTTGGACAAGGTCGGTACGATGGACATGCTCTGGGGGTTTTTCTACGCCACGGGTTCCGAAGGGGCGATTCGCCGCATCGTTGCGGCTTTCCGTTTCCGCGATGCGCCTGACAAGCCACCCGGAGTCGCGGTGCCGGAGGGTTACCTGCCTCTGTACAAGGAACTGCCCCATTTTGCCTACGATTCGTTGCTTGCGAATGCCGGGCGGCATCCCAGGCTCGTGGAGATCCTCCGGAAAATGCTGGAATCCGACGCAACCCTGCTCGAAAGGGAAAAGGAGGGAGTCTATGCGGTGCTTTCGGCACTGGACCCGAAGCGCTATCCGCCGAAGAAAGAGGAAGAAAACTGAAATCTACCGAAAAGGTTCCGATGGCATTTCCGGCTTCGGGGAAGGGCGCTTTCCCCAACACCCGCCACGAACCCGCCCGCCCGCTCGACGACCCGCTCGTTTCGGATTCCGGGCTCAACGCACCACCCTCGCCCCACCGCCGCTGACGACTTTTTTCACTTCGGCCAGCGAGGCCATCGTGGTATCGCCCGGCGTGGTCATGGCGAGGGCACCGTGGGCGGCCCCATACTGCACCGCCTTCTCCGGATCATTCGATTCGAGGAAGCCGTAGACCAGGCCCGAGGCAAAGCTGTCGCCGCCGCCCACGCGGTCCATGATCTCGAGGTTCGGATAGGGATTCGATTCGTAGAATTTCCCATCGTGCCAACAGATTGCACCCCAGTCGTTCACCGTGGCGGTGTGGACCTCGCGCAGGGTCGTGGCGGTGGCTTTGAAGTTGGGAAACTCCTTCACCGCCGTCTCGATCATCTTCTTGAAATTGCTCACGTCGATCCCGCGGACGTTCTCATCGACTCCCTCGACCTCAAATCCGAGCGAGGCGGTGAAGTCCTCCTCGTTGCCGATCATCACGTCGACGTATTTCGCGATCTC
>CALDKL010000474.1 GCA_937898895.1 uncultured Verrucomicrobiae bacterium
TTTCCAGCCGCCCGCAAAGGCCGCTTCGGTGAGTTGGATCGTTTTCCAGGTATGGGTGGCGATGTCGCGGAGGACGGCGGCCTCGGCCTCCGTCGCACCGAAGCTGACGACTCCGTGCCCCGGCCAGACCAGCCAACGCGGATCGGGCGGGAGCATCGTCTCGCCACTTGCATTCGCCTCGAACCAGGTGCGGTAGTCGGCGGCGAATTTCGCGAGAGACTTCTCCGGGTCCGGGCCGACTACGGCGGGGCAACGTTTCGTTCGGATGGTGTGATCGGGAGTGAGGGGGCCGCGGGTGGCGAGCCGGGATACGTCCGGTCGGTTCGAAAAACCGACCGCTTCCTCCGAGGCATCGAGTGAGGCGATCACGGGCACGCCTCGCAGCTTCGAGACGGTCTGGCGCATCGCGGCGAGACCGGGGAGATCTTCCTTCGCCTTTGCTTTGGGCAGGGCGAAGGATTTGCCGAGTTGCCTGGAGAGGAGCTTCTCCGCCTCGCTCACCAGCCGGATCATCCGCTCGTAGGACTCGCGGGCGTCGTCGTGCATCGTGAAGATGCCGTGATTCATCAGGAGGATGCCTTCGAGTGTCTTTGCGTCGACCCTGGCGAGAGCCATTGCCACAGCCCTGGCCAAATCGAAGCCCGGCATGACATAGGGAATGATGAGTACGCGTTCGCCATAGAGATCTTCGATGACCTTGCGCCCGTCCTTGTGATTGGTGATCGCGACGATGGCGTTCGCGTGGGTGTGATCGACGAACCGATGCGGAATGATGGCGTGGAGGATCGCCTCGATGCTCGGATTCGGAGCGCCCGGATCGAGCATGGCGGCACGCTGCTGCTTCACCATCTCTGCATCGCTGAGGGCGGCGAGTTTCGCCATCTTCAAGAGGACCTCCATCCGCACCGGCGCGAAACCCTTCGCCTCGATCGTGGCGAGATCCCAGCCCGAGCCCTTCACATAGAGAAGGTCAACCGGGTCGCCGAAGAAATCCACTTCCTGCGTCTTTACCGAGGTGTTGCCTCCGCCGTGTAGGACCAGTTCGGGATTGGCCCCGAGGAGGCGGGAGGTGTAGACACGCTTTTCGAGAGGTGTCTTGAATTTGCGGGCTTCAGCGTCGGACCAGAGGGATTTCATGAGCCGTTTGGCAGGGGAGCGGGAAAGCAGAGTGGTGGGATTGCCGACTCACCCATAGACGCTCCCTGGGTCGTAGGATGGCTCGGCGATTTCTGGTCCCAAGGCTACCGGAGTCCCCGGATTCTGTATATTCCGGTAAAAGCAGGATCGGTATCCGGCATGGCAGCATCCGGGGCCGTGCTGGTGTACTTTCAGGACGAGGGCGTCCTGGTCGCAGTCGGTGAGGATGCGGCTGACGACCTGGGTGTGGCCCGAGGTCGCGCCTTTGTGCCAGAGCTGTTTCCGGCTGCGGGAATAGTAGACCGCCTCGCCGAGGGTGAGTGTCTGGCGGAGCGATTCTTCATTCATGTAGGCGACCATGAGCACCTCGTTGGTGTCTTCATCCTGTGCCACCGCGACGATCAGGCCATTCTCGTCGAATTTCGGAGCAAAGACGAGGCCCGTCTCGATCGCGCGGCGATCTTCCCGAGATCCGAAGGTGATTTCAGTTGAATTGGACATGGGATGCGTGTTTCAAGGAGAGATCCCGGGTGCGATGTCCCGGGCAGGCATTGTTCAATGGAAACGGGAGTGTTGCAACGTGGGAAATTCATCTCCTTCGAGGGTTCGGAGGGCTGCGGCAAATCCACGCAGATTTGCCGATTTGTCGCCTGGCTACGCGCCACGGGGCGCGAGGTGCTCGTCACCCGCGAGCCCGGAGGGACGGCCGTCGGGGAAAAAATCCGCCACCTCCTCCAGCATGATCCGGATGGAGAGGCGCTTTTTCCCGAGAGCGAGCTGCTCCTCTTTGCCGCGAGCCGTGCCCAGCTCGTCCGCGAGGTCATCCTGCCGACCCTCGGGCGCGGCGGATGGGTCGTGGCCGACCGCTTCCTCGATTCCACCACCGTCTATCAGGGGGTGGGGCGTGGACTGGGACTCGACACGGTGGGACGCATCAACGACTTCGCAGCGGGGGCCGCCGTTCCCGACCTGACCTTTCTCCTCGATCTCGACGCCGCCACCGGCCACGCCCGCGCCGTCGCCTCCAGCGGAGAGCGCCACGATCGCATGGAGTCGCAGCCTCTCGCCTTTTTCGAGTCGGTGCGGCGAGGCTACCTCGAACTCGCGGCGGCCCAGCCCGACCGCATCGCCGTGATTGACGCGACCCAGAGCATCGAGGAGGTCTTTGCCGAACTCATCCGCGTCTTTGAGGCGCGCCTCGCCCCCACCCCCGCATGAGCTTCCGATACGAACGCGCCCTGACACTCATCGAACGCGCCGCGGCAAAAGGTCGTCTCGCCCACGCCTACCTCCTCATGGGGCCACCTGGCAGCGGCAAAGAGCGTCTCGCCATGCGCATGATCGAGCTGGTCAATCCCGGAGATCGGATCCTGCCGGCAGAGGATCTCGAAGACCTGCGATCCGGTTATGTCACGATCCTCTCGCCCGAATCAAAATCGCGCAAGATCTCCGTCGAATCCATCCGCGAAGTCGAGCACACCCTGCACATGGCCGCCCCGGCGGGCATCACCAAATTTGCCGTCATCCGCGACGCCGACCGCATGGGCGATGCCGCCAGCAATGCCTTCCTCAAGACCCTCGAGGAACCGCCTTCCTCCAGCCGCGTCCTGTTGCTCACTTCGCGCCCCGAGATGCTGCTCGAGACGATCCTCTCTCGCTGCATTCGGGTTCCCCTCGTGGGCGGGCACACTGCGGAGGTGGCTGGCGAGCGCGAGCGAGCCTTTCTCGACTTGCTGGCCGAGCAGGCCACCCAAAAGCGCGTCGGAGTATCGGTCGCCCTCCGGCTCATGGGTGCTTTCGCGGAGTTGTTGAAATCCGAAAAGGAATCCATCGAAGAAGCCAACAAGGAATCGGCCCGCGCGGAAGTCGCTCTTTACCGAAACAAGACCGATGGCAGCTACTTGAAGGATCGAGAGGAGTATTGGGAAGGACTCACCGCCTCCGAATATCTCGACCGACGCAACCGCATCCTCGAGTCTCTGATTGTCTGGTTCGGCGATGCCCTGCGTCAGCAGCACGGGGCTCCCCAGCTCGATCTGCCGGACTATGCGGCCGCTACCGCTGCTCTGGCCGCCCAGTTCGGGGTGGAGGAGTTGACCCGGCGGCTCGCCGGGGTCGAACGGCTCCGCGACGACCTCGGCACCAACGTGAACGAATCCCTTGCGCTCGAGGCTGGCTTTCTCCGCGCCTTTGCGTGAGAGTGGCGTGAGCAGGGAAAACGGTGGGAGCAGCTCCGCAGCGAGAACCGCCATCGGGGGATTCGCATGGGTCGCCGCGAAATGCGTTCGAAACGAGGGGAATCCGGAGTATGGTATCGACGGAGTGAGCGGTGGGTTGGTCGCTCGGGTGCCTATGTGTTTCCGTTTTGCCTGCGTTGTCTGTATTGGTTTGCTTTCCTGCGGTCTGGTTCAAGCGGAGCCGATCCTGCGGGCGATCCCGGTAACCCCGGATCGGGGCCCGGGGAGTATCCAACCTCTGGTGGCGATCCCGTCGCACTGGCAGCGGGTCGAGGGCTTGTCGGATGAGTTCGTCGGAGCGAGACTCGATACGAAAAAGTGGGAACCCGATCCGGGAAGCTGGGGACCGTGGTCGTGGGATGCGGGAAATGTCTCCCAGGGAGAGGGACGCCTCGCTCTGCGTATGGTCTATGCGCCGCACGAGCGACAGGGGCAGCGGCTCTTTTACAAGTCGGGGATCGTGCGAAGCCGCACGGAGATCACGACGGGCTACTTCGAGGCACGAATCCGGGGTTGCCCGACCTTTCCCGGAGCCTCCCCCGCGTTCTGGCTCTACAGCCTGGGAGATCGACCGGGTCGGGTGAGTTATTGTGAGGTGGACGTGGTGGAATTGTTGCAGGACAAGAGCAAGGTGAAACGGCCCGCCGTGATGGATTTCAATCTGCATGCACGAGTCCGCAATGGAGCGGGGACGGGAGCGCCGGTCCAGGTGGGGCCGAGCACGAATCCGGCGCTCTGCGCCCACGAGTGGCGAGCACCCTTCGATCCGCGGAAGGGCTACCATGTGTATTCGGCAATGGTCACGACCAAGAGCATCGCCTGGTATGTCGACGGGCGTCCGGTCGCAGCAGCGGAAAATCTGAACTGGCATCTCCCGATGCGCTTGGTCCTCTCTCTGGGGTTGCGCGCTCCGCATGTGAAGGAGGAAGGAGGCGTGAAGTCTCCCCTTGCCAACAAAGCGACCGGAAAGGGATTTCCCACGGCAATGGAGGTGGATTATGTGCGGGTCTGGGCTCCTCCGGCGGAGCGACGATAATGGGAGTCGATTGGGAGGAGGGGAAGTTGACGGTTGCAAACGGCGGAGGGCCGGATTACAGGGTGGCCCATGAAATTTTCGAATGGTCTATCCCTGTCTTTGGCATTTGTCGGTCTCGTTTTGATGGGCTGCGAACGGCATTCGTTTGACGAAACAAAAGGCCTCTTTCTGGAGCACGGCGCCGGTCACCATGAGGCGGGACACGGATCGGATGCCCATGCAAAAGATGCCCATGCAAAAGAGGGGGCACCTGCCGTGAAGCACGAAGCAGCCAAAGAGGAAGCCCGTAAGACCGGACTCTGATCCGGGCAGTGCGGGCGGAGTGAGACGGGTGGGGCCTCGACCCCACCCTTGGTTCGACAGGGTCAGTCGTTGGCGTTGAGTTTCAGCTCGCGCACCCAGATATTGCGGAAGCGGGTGGGATTGCCGTGATCCTGCAGCTTGATCGGTCCTTTTTCGGCGATGGTGTTGTAGTTGCCGACGCTCTTGTGTCCGGTAGCCCCGAGGTAGGGCTGACGGTGCTGAGTGAGCACGCCGTTGTGCAGGACGGTGATGTAGGCTTTTTTGAGGAGGTTGCCATCGGCATCCCATTGAGGAGCCTCGAAGATGACATCGTAGGTCTGCCATTGGCCGGGCTTGCGGCTGGCGTTGACGAGGGGTGGTTTGAAGCCATAAAGGGCCGAGGCCTGTCCGTCGGCGTAGGTCTTGTTTTCGTAGCTGTCGAGGATCTGCAACTCGTGGCGACCGAGGAAAAAGATACCGCTGTTGCCGCGTCCCTGAGAATTGCCCTGGACGACCTCAGGGGTGGCGAACTCCAGGTGAAGCTGGACGTCGCCAAACTCGCGTTTTGTCTGGATGTATCCGCCGACTCCCTGGCCTTTGGGCGGCACTTCCATGAACCCATCCTTGACGATCCAGTCGGCGGGGGAGCGATCTTTCTCCATGACCCATTCGTCGAGACCGGTGCCGTCGAAGAGGACGATGGCATCGGAAGGGGCCGCGGCCGAGGTCTCTCCGGGAGTGACGACGACGGGCCGGGGACGGTTGTCGTCGTGGACGCGCCATTTTCCACCGGGGAGATAGGGCGTGTCAGTGTAGCCGGTGGGGGAGACTTCGGGGGACTGTTTTTTCTCCTGGGCAAAGGTAGCGACAGGAGGAAGCGCGAGAGCGAGGAGCAGCAGCAGCAGCAGAGCGAGCGAGTTGGGTTTCATGATGATGAACCCGAGACTGCCATGAATCGCCGGAGGCGGCAATGGCTGATTGGCGTGCCGGACGGATGAAACGAATCCGATGCGGGGAGGGGCAGGTCGCCGTTCATCCGCCCCGCCAGTCCGGTCTTCTCGGAGAAGGCAACGAAGGCTGGCGGGGCATCCGATGGGCGTTTCAGACCTGGCCGGCGATGGACTTGCCGGTGGAGAGGAGGTCGTCGCAGGCGACCGCGACGCGCTCGGCCATCGCCTGCTCGGCAAGTTTGAGGTATGCGCGCGGATCGTAGTGCTTCTTGTTTCCGATCTCGCCATCGACCTTGATGACGCCGTCGTAATTCTTCAGCATGAAGTCAGCGACAGGACGGGTGAAGGCGTATTGGGTGTCGGTGTCGACGTTCATCTTCACGACGCCGTAGCCGAGCGTTTCGCGGATCTCCTCGAGGAGGGAACCGGACCCGCCGTGAAAGACGAGGTCGAGTTCGGCGGCGGCTCCGTATTTGGCGATGACGGCACTCTGTCCCTGTTTGAGGATTTCCGGACGCAGCTTGACCGCACCCGGTTTGTAGTGGCCGTGGACGTTGCCGAAGGTGGCAGCGAAAGTGAACCGACCGATGGGGTGGAGGGCCTCGTAGACCGCGAGCATGTCCTCGGGGGTGGTGTAGAGTTTCTCGTGGGGAGTGTCCTCGCCTCCGGCGGCTCCGTCTTCCTCTCCGCCGACGACGCCGGCCTCAACTTCGAGGACGATGCCGTTGTCGGCGCAGCGCTTCAGATAGTCTTTCGAGATCGCCATGTTCTCGGCGAGGGGGAGCTCGGAGGCATCGAGCATGTGGTTTTGAAAGAGGTTGTTCTCGCCCCTGGCGCGGCGTTTCGCAGTTTCTTCGATGAGGGGGGCGAGGAAGGTCGAGGCGACCTGGGGTCGGCAATGGTCGGTATTCAGGGCGACGAGGACGTCGTATTGCTCGGCGAGGCGGTGGGTGAGTTCGGCCAGGGCGATGACGCCGAGAACCATGTTCTTGTGATTGAGGCCGGAGGCGAACTGTCCGGCGCCGGTGGAGAATTGGATGATCCCGTCGGATTTCTGATCGGCGAAGGCTTTCAACGCGGCATTGATCGTGACGAGATTGCTGCAGTTGATGGCGGGATAGGCGTAGCCGCCTTTCTGGGCGGCGTCGAGCATGGCTCCGAATTGTTTTGGTGTGGCGACTGGCATAGTGTCGGGTCTTTACGGCGTTGCGTCGGGTTTTTCAAGGGGGGATTTGCTGCGGGTTGACCGCAAACTTCCCGCCGGAGGAAGGGTGGTTTCCGATTCCTTCAGGAGAGAGGGCTTGATGATTTTGGCTTCGGGAAAAGGGATTTTGTTTGTCAATAAACACGGCTTCTTCTAGTTTTCTCGCGTCCAGGGACATGTCCGAATCGATCTTCACGCGAGAAGGGTATATCAGGCCGGCGGTGCTCATCGCAGCGTACCGCGGCGGCATGTTCCCCATGGCGATGGACAATCGCGGGGAGATCGGCTGGTTTTCCCCCGATCCGCGCGGCGTGTTGCCTCTTCACGAATTTCACATCCCGCACGGGTTGAAACGCACGCTGAAGAAAAATCCGTTCGAGATCCGCATGGATACTGCCTTCACCGAGGTGATGGCGGGCTGCGCGGATCGGCGCACCACCTGGATCAGCCGCGAGATCGTGACGAGCTACGAGAAGCTCTTCGAACTCGGGTATGCGCACTCCGTCGAGGCCTGGCAGGAAGGGGCGCTGGTCGGCGGCCTCTACGGAGTCTCCATCGGGGGCGCGTTTTTTGGAGAATCCATGTTCAGCCGAGCCACGGATGCCTCGAAGGTGGCGCTGGTGGCCCTCGTCGAGCGATTGCGGGCGCGGAATTTCCAACTCCTCGATACGCAGTGGACCACCGAACACCTGAGCCGCTTTGGCTGCCGCGAGATTCCCCGCTACGAATACCTGCGTCTCCTGAATCGGGCGCTGCTGATGACGACGAGTTTTTGATCCGTTGCCGCCGTTTGCGGGATCCCATCATCGGGGACTGCGATCCGCTTCATCCACCGGCGACCATGCGCACGATCTCGATCTTGTCGCCATCGACCACGGCGGTCTCCTCGAATTCCCGGCGCAGCACGGCGAGGCCGTTGCGTTCGACGAGGACAGGCTGGGGTCCCAGTCCGAGTTGCGCGAGCAGGGTGGCGACCGTGAGCGAGGGTTCGGGAAACTCGCGAGAGATGCCGTTGAGAACGATGTTCATACCGAAGCGACGAGGGTGGGGGATAGAATCGCGGCGTCCCAATCCTTCCAGACAGGCTCCAGACCCAGGGAGCGGAGGTGGGCGGCAATCTCGGCTGCGGAACGTCCGTCCGAAATATCGAATTGCCCCGCTGCGGGAGTCGCACAGGCTACGGATGCGGTCGGTTTGTCGAGTTCGACGCGGTGTCCCCGGATGGTGAGGTGGACATCGTCGGCACCCTCGCCGGTGTAGCCGCCTGGCTCGGTGTGGCTACCCGCGCTGATGGAGGTGACTCCGAGGGGGAAGAGGGCGTTGCGGAGCGATTCCGACTCGCGCGTGCTGAGGACAAAGCCCACCTGGGGAAAACAGACCCGGAGGGCACAAATGGCCTGGACAAATTCGGCATCGCTCATGAAATGGCGTGGCTGGAATCCCCCCGCAGCGGGGCGCAGGCGAGGCAGGGAGACGGTGAAGGTCGCTTTCCAGCAGGAGCGCAGGAGGTATTCGAGGTGTGCGGCAAGTCGGAGGAGTTCGCCCCTCCAGTCCGAGAGTCCGATCAGGGCACCGATCCCGATACGACGGAATCCCGCTGCGTAGCCTCGCTCGGGACAGGCGAGGCGCCAGGCAAAATCCTTTTTTGGACCCGCTGTGTGGTGCGTCGCGTAGGCGGTGCGGTCGTAAGTCTCCTGATAGACGACGAGTCCCTCGCAACCAGCTCGGACGAGACTCTCGTATTCCGGGGTTTCCATGGGGCCGACCTCGATGGCGAGGGAGGGAATGAACTCGCGAAGGGCGGCGAGGCAGTCGGCCAGGTAGCCCTCTGAAACAAATCGGGGATGTTCACCCGCGACGAGCAGAATGTGCCGAAAGCCGAGGGCGGCGAGGTGTTCGACCTCCTTCACCACCTGCGGAACGGTGAGGGTGGTGCGCAGGATGGGATTGTCGCGCGAGAATCCGCAGTAGGAACAGTTGTTGATGCACTCGTTTGAAAGGTAAACGGGCGCGAAGAGCCGCATCGTTCGCCCGAAATGGCGGCGCGTCGTCGCGACGGATGCGGAGGCGAGATCCTCGAGGGATTTCGGCGACATCGGGTCGAGGAGGGCACGGAAGTGCGCCAGCAGCGGCGAGAGCGAAGTGCCCGAGTCGATCGCGTCGAGGGTGGGGAGGAAGGACATGCTGCCGGAAGATAGCCCGGCCCGCCCGGGCGGCAAACGGACTCTGCATCGATCCCTGGCTCGCATTTCTCATCCCTCTTCTGCTGTGACTGGCTGCGGCCCGTCCCCGCTTCGTTCCGGCCTGGGTTTCCCTTGGACGGTTGGTTTCTCATACAGCCCGGCGGGAAATCCAGGCCGCGCCTTGCAGGAATGGGTCCTCTCGGCGTCTCGCGACAAAGGGGGCTGAGAAATGCGGACTAGCGGGAGGGTGTCTCGGTAGCAAGGACAGCGAAAAGG
>CALDKL010000475.1 GCA_937898895.1 uncultured Verrucomicrobiae bacterium
ACGGGCCATCTTCGGGGGAGTGTATGCCCCGGATCAGACCCTTGCGCAAATAAAACGCCGGGGCGTCGCCTGTTTTACATCTTGCGAGCGGCTGCCTCCGCCAACTGGCTCCGCTCGCCACGCTCCAGCGTGACATGCGAAGTGCAGGCTTCGTCGCGAAGACGCTCGCGAGTGTAGACAAGACCATTGCTAAGTCGGTCCACATAAGGATTGTCAATCTGGGCGGGATCTCCCACGAGGACGAGCTTCGAGCCTCGGGCCATGCGGGTGACGATTGTTTTGGCTTCGAGAGGGGTCAGTTGCTGGGCCTCGTCGAGAATAAAAAAGCGGTTCGGGATGGATCGCCCGCGGATGTAGCAGAGTGCTTCAATCTCGATGAGCCCCGATTCGAGGAAGGGATCGTAACTCCGTTTTCCGACGCCGGGCGCTGGAAAGTCCGGGCCGCCCTTGCGCGGGGAACGCGGTGCCTGCTTGCGTTTTGCTCCGGCCTGTTCGGGAGTGAGCAGAAACTCGAGGGCGTCGTAGACCGGCTTCAGCCAGGGGTCGAGCTTTTCCTCGAGGGAACCGGGGAGGAAGCCCAGCGTATCACCCAGCGGAATGACCGGTCGACTCACCGTGACCCCATTGTATTCCCCGTTGAAGGTGGCATGGAGGGCCGAGGCCACTGCGAGCAGGGTCTTTCCGGTGCCGGCGGAGCCGTAGCAGGTCACGAGGGTGATTTCGGGATTGAGCAGGGCGTCGAGGAAGCACTGCTGTCCGAGATTGAGGGGACGAAGCGGCGCACCGCGCTGGATGCGGATCTGATCCGGGATATTGAGACGGTGAAAGGCTCCGTCCACGCCGAGGCGCGCCGGCATGGTCCGCTTTTCCCCCGCCTTGAGGAGGACGTATTCATTCGGACTGAGGCGACGGACGTGGGAGGGGCGCTCGAGTCCTCCGGTGCTGGCGAATCGCTGAAGATCGTTCGGCTTGATCTCCACCACCGTCGGCGAGGCGGCACCGACCTGGGCACTGTCGACTTTGTCGTTTTGATAGTCTTCACAGGGGATGCCGATGGCGTGGGCCTTGAGTTGCAAGTTCAGATCTTTCGTCACCAGGATCGTCGGCGCGGTGTTTTTTTCCGCGATGAGCTGGGTGCAGAGGAGGATGCGGTTGTCGTTTGAGGTCTGTCCCTGGAATACCGCGAGCAATTCCTCGACGACGGCACTGCGGTTTCCGATCGCGGCCTGGGCCGGGACAAGGCGCACCGACCCGCCTTCCCGGTTCGGGATGCCGATAGTGGCGTTTTCGGGATGGGTTGAAAAGAGAGCGGCAAGTTTCCGGTGGACGCTGCGGGCATTGCCCCCTCGCTCGGATTGCTCGTTCTTGAACTTGTCGAGTTCACAGAGCACCTCGAGGGGGATGCAGACGTGATTGTCCGCAAAGCGGTCGAGGCAATCGGGATCGTGGAGGAGGACGTTCGTGTCGAGGACGAAGTTCTTGCCGATGAGGGAGGGTGCCTTCAGCCCGTTGCCATAGAGAGGACGCCGCTTGCTTCGCTCTTCAGGTTTTGGCTTCGCACCACCGTGGATCACGAACATCTCGGATTGGAGGGGACCATGGAGGGGGGAGCCAGTGCCAGCCTCAGAGGGGGTATCACTCATACGTTCAAAAGAAACCGGCCCGGAGGGCCATG
>CALDKL010000476.1 GCA_937898895.1 uncultured Verrucomicrobiae bacterium
AACAGAATCTCGTAGGTGCCAAGGCGCAGGATGTTGCGGTCGACGGCAGTGAGACGCTGGAGCGAATAATTCTCCAGCTGGGTCCGGATGGCGGAGTCGATTTCTTCGCTGTGGGCCGTGACCCCTCGGATCAGTTCTTCGGCGAATTTGCGCACCGCTGGCTTGGCATCGCGCAGTTCCCAGAATGCGGCGAGCGTTTCCGGAGTCACTGCCGCCGTGCCCTGGGCCTCGTTGCCGTACAAAAACTGCACGGCCGCCTCGCGACCGTCACGGCGGGGGGACGGCGGTGCTTTCTTTTTGGGTTTGAGATCCCTGGGGGAGGGGGAATCCATCGGAACGGAGGAAGGTTTCGTGACCATCGCGAAGGACGACGATCTGGCATTCGATCCCTCGCTGATTTCGGATGAATTGCAAGCCCTTCTCTGTGCCGAGGAGGACGACGGCAGTGGCAAAGCTGTCGGAAGTCGTCGCCTTGGGCGCGATGACGCTCGCCCCGATGCGTTCGGTCAGCCCGAGGCCCGTCTCTGTTGAGACAATGTGGGAATAACGCACTCCCTCGTGTTCGAAATAGCGTCTCGTGTCTCCCGAGGTTGAAATCGCCTGGTTCCTGAGCGTGATGGTTTGGAGATCCGCCCAGGCGTGGCCCAGTTCGAGGGTTTCGATCCCGATTTTCCATCCCTCCTCGCCCGGTGGGGCATCGCCCGTGGCGATGTCTCCGCTCGCCGCGACGAGGCTGCGGGGAAAACCAGCCTCCCGGAGAAGAGACAGGGCGGCGTCGGCGGCATACCCCTTTGCGATGCCGCCGACATCGAAGAGCATGCCGTCGATGCGCTTCGTGATGGTGTGTTTGTCAGGATCAAGAATGAGATGGCGGACTCCGGTGCGCCGTTTTGCCGAGGCGATTTGTTCGGGCGTGGGCAGGGTGCCGTTCTTCTTGCTGAGACGCCAGAGCCGGATGAGCGGACCTGCCGTGATGTCGAAGGCTCCCCGGGTCTCTTCGGTGAGTTTTCCCGCAGCGGCGAAGACGGCGAAAAGATCGCGGCTGACGGGGAAGGGGACTCCGGAGGGGGCTTTTGCGAGCTGATTGATTTCGGATTCCGGGCGGTAATCGGAAAGGGCTGCGTCGAGTGCGGCGACACGGGCAAAGGCCTCCCTGGCGGACCGGGTCAGGTCCTCGACCCGACCCTCTTGCGTCCAGGCGCGGATCGTGAACTCCGTGCCCATGTGCGGCTCGGTGAAGGTGAGGAGTCGCCATTCCTCTGCGTCTCCGACCTGCGGGATTAGGACGGCGATCACGGAAAGGAAACGAAAAAGGCGAACCCAGAGGTCCGCCTTTCCGTTTCGGGAGAGTCTGTCGGAACTCCCGGTCATGCCCACAGATCAGCCGTTGTCCACCGTGCCGAGATTCCAGAGCTGGTGCATCTTTGCGGTATCGGGGATTTCGAGGGGGCGCACGATGCGGAAGCCGAGCCAGGTGGCGTCGGTATGGTACCAGATCGACTTGGGCAACTGGGGATCCTGGACCTTCCAGTTTTCGTCGGAGGGAATGCGGCGAGCGCTGCGAAGCTCTTCCGGCGGATCATACCAGGAGCCGCCGCGGGCGACGCGGGGGAAGAGGGTGGTGGGAATGGCGAGGGGGTTCTCGCTCGTCTTGCCTTCGAGTCCCGCATATCCCTTCTCGTTGTATTGATCGAGACACCATTCCATGACATTGCCGTGCATGTCGTAGAGTCCCCAGGGATTGGGTTTCTTTGTGCCCACCTTTTCGTAGCCTACGCGGACCTGCTCGGGATCCATCACGGCGAAATCGGCGAGTTTGTCTTCGGGACAGCTGTAGGCTCCCGTGGTGCCGGCGCGGCAGGCGTATTCCCACTCGGCTTCGGTGGGCAGACGGTAGTAGTGGCCGGTCTGGGCACTGAGCCATTGGCAGAATTTGCTCGCTGCGTGCTCGGTCATGCAGATGGCGGGGAAGCCATTGGTGCCCATGCCAAAGCTCATTTCGGTGTAGGGGGTCGTCGGGCTCGAGACGACGTCGACGGGCTTCGCATCGGCGGGGATGTTTTCGGGCGAGCCGTCCTTGTTTCGCGCCACTCCCGTGATCATGAAGGGCTCATACATGTTCCAGGTGACTTCGAACTTGCCCATCCAGAAGGGAGACACCTTGACTTTGTGTTGGGGGCCTTCGTCTTCCGAGCGGCCCTTTTCATTGGCGGGACTTCCCATGGTGAATTCACCTCCCTTGATCGCCACCATGTCGAATTTGACACCGGTCTTGGGGATCGCGCTGGTGTAGTCCTTCATGTCGCCTTCGGCTTTTTCCTTCGAAGTGGCGAGGATGTTGTCGCGGATGACTTTGACGAGTTCGACGTTGTCGGCCGGACCTCCCTTGTTGGCTTGGCTGTCGCCGCCGAGTTTGAAACCTTTCGGCCATACAGCGCCCTGTTCGATCCAGAGACGGAGCATCTCCTGATCTTTGGCTTTGAAGGGACCTCCCTTGGAGAGAAGCGGAAGGATGTTGACCTTGAAATCGATGCGCGGCTTCTCTTCCAGGGTGACTCCCTCGGGCCAGTTGGCCCCTTCTTCGATCCAGGTCTTGAGGATGGCTTGCTGCTCTGGCGTGAGCGGCTTTTTCGGCGGCATGAGGTCGGCGCTGTCGGCCGGCTCGGAGGTCATCCAGTAAACCGGGGAAGCCTCGGGGTCCTTCGGCACGATGGTTTCCTTGGCGTAGTTCTCGCCCCCGGCGAAGGTGGCTTCCTTCGTGTCCATGCGGTAGTCGCCTTCTTGTTTCTTGGGACCGTGACAATGGATGCAGGTACCCTCGATGAGCGGTTTGACCTGGGTCATGAAATCGACGGTCTCGGCATGCGCGAGCAAGGGCATGAGGGAGCCGGTCAACAGCAGGGGGAGTGTTTTTCTGGGCATGGTTGCAGCAATGAACGCGCAACAAAGCAAAAAATAGGAACGAAGCAAGCTGCGTCTTCAGGCCTTGTTTCGGATTGTTCGACAATGCGGGAGGGCGCAGGTCTGGCGGTTGACCGGGATGGCGGACTCGGCTTTCGTTGCAGGGTGCTCCCCCGCCCTGTCTTTTTCGCCTTGGCTACCGCCATTTCCGCCTTTCCGCTCTCGGCGCAGGAGGCGGTGCGGGGCTTTGTCAGTGTCGAGCCTTTTGAGGTCCGGCTCGAGGCGCTCGTGAAAGTGGGGGCATATCGGGAGGCGTGGAGGTTGGATGGCGACAAGATCGGGCCGGAGCAGAGGCAGGCCGTGCTCGACAATCTGCAGACGCTCTTTGAATCGGGGGCCACTCTCACGGTGCCGGGAAAGAGCCTGGCCTTTACCGACCGAACGATCCGCTTCATCGTGCCGAACGCGGAGAAAGGATTTGTTCCCGACGAGCGCGAGGAGATTCCTCTCGAGGAGGCGATGGTGGGGCTGACCCGGTCGGCGGCGGTGCGCGGGGTGACGGGCCTCTCGCTCGAATGGCTCTGGTTCGCTCCGGGGCAGGAGCGTGTCGTCATCGAGGTCGCGAGTCGCGGGAAGCCCTCCGCCCGTTTCCTCACCCCGCAGGAAAACAAGATGATCTGGTCGCTCGAGGGGGAGTCCGCCGTGCCGGAGCTGTTGCCGGTGCCGAAATGGGAGGAGGTGGTGCGTTGGCCGCTGCGTCCGCTTGCCTTCGTGGGAGGGGCGATGGTCCTCGCGGCGGTGATCGTGGTGCTGCGGAGGAAGACCCAATCGCCCTCCTCGGTAGGCTGGCTCCTCGTCGGCGGTCTCGCGGTCGTGGTCCTCTCGGTCCGCTACAAAACCAGTACCGCAAAGTTGCCGGAGAAGACGTCGACAGCGGATCTGGTCTACACGCTCTTGCGCAATACCTATCACGCCTTCGATTTTCGGGATGAATCGTCGATCTACGACACGCTGGCGGCGAGTGTGACCGGCCCGCTTCTCGAATCGGTGTATCTGGAAATGCGCGCCTCTCTCGAGCTGGAGAGTGAGGGCGGTCCCCGCGTGCGAGTCCATGAAATCGACCTGCGCAAGTGCGAGTCGCTCGGGCGGGGTGGCGACATTGCCTCGGGTGGTTTCAGAACTCGCGCCGAATGGGTCACGGTCGGCGAGGTCAGCCATTGGGGACACACTCACGAACGCACCAATCGCTACGAGGCGGAAATGGAGGTCGTCTCGGCCGGGGGCACCTGGAAGATCGGCGGACTGAATCTTTTGAATGAGGAGCGCGTCCAGAAAGTCTCTCGAACGGTGGTCGAGCCTCTCCTCCCCGAAAAGTCCGATCCATGATCTGCGTCGAACACCTTCGTTTTGCCTATCCGTCGGATGCGTTCGAGTTGAGGGTCCCGTTTTTCTCGGTGAATCCGGGAGAACGGATCGCGCTGATTGGTCCGAGCGGATGTGGCAAAACGACCTTGATGAACCTGATTTCGGGTGTGCTGGTGCCGGACGAAGGACGGATCGAGGTGGACGGGGTGACTCTGTCGAGTGCTGCCCTGACCATGCGTCAGGCGTTCCGCCTCGCGCGGATCGGGCTGGTCCCCCAGGATTTCGAGCTGCTCGATTACCTGACGGTTCGGGAAAACATCCTGTTGCCATTCCGCCTCGGTGCGTCGAGCGGAGCGGGCGAGATTGCGGGAGCGAGGGCGCGGGAATTGGCCGAGAGAGCGGGAATCGCGGCGCATCTGGGACGATTTCCCGCACAGTTGTCGCAGGGCGAGCGACAGCGGGCGGCGCTTTGTCGCGGACTCGTCACCTCGCCCCGGCTCATTCTCGCGGACGAACCCACCGGCAATCTCGATCCGGAGAATCAGGATCGCATCGTCGCCCTGCTCCTGGAGGAAGCCGGGCACCTCGGGGCAACCGTGCTGATGATCACGCACGATCCCATCCTGCTGCCGCGATTCGATCGCGTCGTCGACGTTCTTGAACTTCGCAGGGGAGGGGGAGCATGAATCTGCGGGGCGTTCTCTTTCTCGGATGGCGATACCTGGCGCGGAATCGCGTGAAAACGTCGCTCCTCGTCGCAGCGTTTTCGCTCGTCTGGCTCCTTCCGGCAGGACTCGCCCTGGTGGTGGGTAAGGCGGAGGAGAGATTGCGGGCGAGGGCGGCTGACACGCCTTTGTTGCTCGGTCAGGCGGGAAGCCCGCTCGAGCTGGTCTTCAACGGTCTCTATTTCACGAAGCCCGCCATTG
>CALDKL010000477.1 GCA_937898895.1 uncultured Verrucomicrobiae bacterium
TGAAAAAGCAGTATCCTGAATACGGCATCCTCTACATCGACGACGAAATGAAGTTGTTGAAATATTTCGAGGCCATCTTCGAAAACCTCGCTCCGATCTATATCGCCAACAGTCCTGCAGAAGGGTATGAACTCTTCTGCAACCATCACGAACGCATCGGGGTCGTCGTCAGCGACAAGAAGATGCCCGGCGAATCCGGTCTCGACCTGCTCAAGCGCCTCCGTCAGGTCGATCCGAACCCGCTGCGTTTTCTCGTCACCGCCTTTTCGGATCTCGACTCCGCCGTTGGCGCGCTCAACGATGGCCTGCTCTATTCCTATCTCACCAAACCGTGGGATCCGGAAGACCTCGAACATCGGCTCTCCAAAGCGCTCGGACATTTCAGCCTCGAGAGGGAAAGGGAGCGGCTCATTCGGGAAAAGGCGGCCGCGTTTCAGCATCTCCTCATGGCGGACAAGGCAGCCAGCATCGGGATTCTCTCGGCTGGCCTGAACCACCACCTCCGCAACGCACTGACAGTGCTGAGAACCTTTCACGATCTCCTTCCGTATCAGCTCGCGGAAGAAATCCAGGGCGAACCACCCAGGGATGCTGCGTTCTGGGGAGAATTTTACGGTGACGTGGGTGGTCAGATCGAGCGAATGACCTCGATCCTCTCGAATCTGTCCGAAGGAACGAGGATGAGCGGACTGGAGGTGAGCGATCCCGTCGATCTCCCAGCCGCCTTTCGCGAGGCGGGCGACCTCGTCCTCCAGGGCCGCAAGGACATCCGCTTTGCGATTCATGCGCCGGGTGATCTCCCCCTGATCTGCGGTGACGGGCAAAAGCTCTCGCAGATGGCACGGTTCCTCTTCCTGGAGTCCCGTTCGACTCTGAGACACGGTGGCGAGATTGAAGTATTCTTTGAGTTGATCGACGGAGGACGCACTCTTCTGAGCACCTTTGTCGACAATGGAGATCCCGTTCCGGAAGAGGATCTCGCCCGTCTCTTCGATCCTTTCTACGTGCGAGCCAACACTCCGGAGGAACTCGGCACCAATCTCATGGCCTGCTACCTCACCGTCTTTCATCACCGAGGGGCGATCCGCGCCGAACGAACCGAGGACGGCCGCAATGCCATCCGCTTCACCCTTCCCACTACGGCTACTCCAGTGGAAGAGGAGGAGGATGCAGAACCCTCCTCGCGGCAGCTCTGGCGACTCGCGGATTTCAGCGAGCGTGACATCCGGCCCACTTCGGCGGGTCTGCCTTCGTGAGATTCACGGTATCCGTTGACAAGGCCGTCTCCGGAGAGCACCGCTTACAGGCATGGCGGTGATCCTCAAAAATGGTGCCCTCTTCCTGCACATCCCGAAAACAGGCGGCACCTGGGTGACCCGGGTGCTTCGTGAAGCGGGATTGATGCGCTGCTCGATCGGGCACCGTCACGCGAACCTCGAGCATCTCCTCGCTCCGGGGTGGCAGGGGTTGGGACGGCGACTCGAATGGTCCTGGAAACGTTCCCTTTACCTGCGGACTCATCCCCGGCCCTTCACCTTCTGCTTCGTGAGGCATCCGCTCGATTGGTACGAGTCTTTCTATCTCTACAAAAGCCAACCATCTCTCAACTGGGAACGCGACGGGGAGTTCGATCATTTCCACCGCTGGCACCCCAATGCGGTACTGAATGGATTGGGAGAAGGGAAATCGTTTCATGAGTTCGTCGCGGCGGTGCTCGATCAGTATCCGGGCTACGTCTCCGCCCTTTTCAATCATTACACCTTCCGACCAGTCGATTTTGTGGGCAAGCAAGAGAACCTGCGCGAAGACCTCGTCACCGTACTCGAACGTCTCGGTTGCGAATTCGATCCCGCACAGATCCGTGGCAAGGAACGCATCAACCGCAGTCGCGACGAGGCCTCTCGGCCCGAATGGGATCCCGCCCTGCGCGACCGTGCCATCCGCCTGGAACGTGCCGCGATGGAGCGCTTCGGGTATTTGCCGGAATAACAAAAAACCCTCCCCGGTGCGGCGACCGAAGAGGGTTCTCTGAAAGATCCGACCGGGTCGACTCACTTGCCTTCCTCGGCCTTCAGCGTGTTGTAGAGATCAAACGCTTCCGTCGGCTTGAGTCCCTCGTGGACGACGCCACGGACTGCCTTCATCATCGGCACGGGGGCGTCGGATTGGAAGATGTTGCGCCCCATATCGACCCCGGAGGCTCCGGATTCGCAGGCCTCGTAGGCCATTTTCAGGGCATCGAGTTCGGGGCGCTTCTTGCCTCCGGCAATCACGATCGGAACCGGGCAGCAGCTCGTGATCGTCTCGAATTCCTCATCGGTGTGGTAACATTTCACGAGGTGGCAACCCAGCTCGGCCATGATGCGGGTGGCGAGTCGGAAATACTTCGGGGTGCGCTCCATGTTCGTACCCACGGCGACCACACCCATCACAGCGATGCCGTAGCGGTTTGCCTGGTCGATGAGACGGACCATGTTGTGGATCGTGTTGCGTTCGTGCTCCGAGCCAATGAAGACCTGCACGGCGAGGACACTCGCATTGAGACGAATCGCTTCCTCGATCGAACAGGCGAGAACTTCGTCACTGAGAAAGTCGGGACGAGCCATCGAGGTGCCGCCGGAGGCGCGCAGGGCGATGGCTTTCTGAGTGCTGGCGGGGATCACCGCACGCTGGATCCCTCGGGTCAGCATGAGGCAATCGCAATGGGGCTCGAGGGGAAGGATGGTTTGGTCGACTCGCTCGAGTCCGGTGGCGGGGCCCTGGAAGTAGCCGTGGTCAAAGGCCAGCATGATCGTGCGGCCGTTTTTCGGATTGAAGACTTTGGAAAGTCGGTTTTTCAGACCCCAGTCATACTGGTGCGAGCCCTTCAGAAAGAAGCCAGGGGCCTCCTGCTTCACGCCGGTGAAATACTCCTTGTCCTTCTTTTCCTGTTTCGTTCCTTCGAGGTCTGCCATGGTAGTTTGCGTTGGGTTGACGTTGTGTCGGCACTCTCGCGGTCGGGCGGGAGGGGGTCAATATCGGATTGCGCAGCGGTTGAGTCGATTTGGGGAGGCCCGATCCCCTTCTTCACGAACCAGCCTTGCTGCGGGTGGCCTTGGCCACGGCGGCAGCCACGGGATTGATTGAAGGCTGCGGGGGGAGTTCCAATGGATCGAGGCGTCGGGTCGCGGAACTCGCGGCCGGAGGAGCCTCTGTCTTGTCGCGGACTTCGCGCACGCGCACGAACCGTGCTCTGGCAACGACGCCGAGAAGGAGGACGTCGCCATCGTGCAGATCGCGAGGTTCGCCACCGAGTGCTTCGCCATTGAGCCGGGTTCCGTTGGTAGATCCGAGGTCAACGACCTGATACCCGGGACCCACCCGGCGCAGTTCGCAGTGCCGCGCCGAGACCGCATCTTCCTCCACGACGATGGCGTTGCCTTCGATTCGACCCAGCCGGATCGAAGCCGCATTCAGCAGAAAATACCTCGGAGGCGAGCCGGGTAACTCGATCACGAGGCAATGCAGGGGCTTCGAATTCATCGGGAATCGAAAAAACAGATGCTTCCGAAATGTCAGAGGGGGGCGGCCCCTATGCACTGACAACCAACGAAGGCAATCACTAAACCCCATCCTACCGAACTCCGCGCCACCATCAAGCTCGGAATCGGTGCGATCCCGAAGTCGCATTGCATCTGCGTCATCCACCATCTCGAGCCGCCGCCAGATCGTCCGGAGGATGCCCCTTGCGGGAATCGGACTCTTGGCCTATCCCGTGGTGAAAACTTGCCTGTTGATCCCCTCCGCTACGTTTCTGCCGGAGATCCGGGACGGTGGGCGGGGGGGCTGTGTTTCGCGCCTCCGGCTCCGTCTTTCGAAAACCCTTTCGTTTGTCTGCCGCGATGTTCCTGTTCCGAATGATGAAAACGCTCCCCTGTATCCTTCTTCTCTCCGCGACCTCGTGTCTTCACGCCGCCGATCCCTTGGACTACACGGTGAAGCTCGAAACCGTGATGAAACATGACGATGGAGAATACCTCTGGTTCCATCCGCGGGCAGCACCCGTGCCGCGCGGGGTGGTGATGACAATCCAGAAGCACCTTCGAATTTCCGACTACTATTCGGGCCTGCATTTCATGCGGCGCGAAGACGTGGATGGGGCGTGGAGTGGTCCGTTTCTCCCACCGGAGATTGACTGGCAGCCGCAGGCGGATGGGGTGACCATCAGCGTGGCCGACGTGACGCCGGGCTGGCATGAGCCGACCCGCCGACTGCTCGCCATCGGTTGTCGCGTGCGCTACAGCCCGCAGGGCAAACAACTGGACGACGTGAAGAATTCGCATCAGACCGTGTATGCCGTCTTCGACCCGAACACTTCGAAATGGACCCCGTGGCAGGTTTTGAAGATGCCGGAGAGCGAAGAGTTCAACTTTGCCCGCAATGCCTGTGCCCAGTGGGTGGTGAAGAGCGACGGCAGGCTGCTCGTGCCGCTCGACATCGCAAAAAGCGCGAAGGGTCCCTACAGCGCGACTGTGGCCGAATGTCGCTTCGACGGAGAAACGCTCGTATTCGAGCGAAATGGCAACGTTTTGCGTCACGATGTGATGCGTGGTTTCGCCGAACCCTCGCTGATCGCGTTTGAGGGCCGTTACTTTCTCACGCTGCGCAATGACGTGAAGGGTTACGTCACCGCGAGCAATGACGGGCTGCATTTTTCCGATCCGAAGCCTTGGACGTTTGACGATGGAGCGGAACTCGGCAGCTACAACACGCAGCAGCACTGGCTGGCGCATCACAACGGCCTGTTCCTCGTCTATACCCGACGCGGTGCGAACAACGACCACATCGTCCGCCACCGCGCCCCTCTTTTCATGGCTCGCGTCGATCCCGTGACGCTCCAGGTCATCCGCGCCAGTGAAAAAGTCGTCATTCCGGAGCGCGGTGCCGAGATGGGGAATTTCGGATGCGCCCGCATCAATGAAAACGAAGCCTGGGTCACCGTCAGCGAAGGCATGTTCATGAAGGACTCCAAAACACGCGGTGCCGAAGGAGCGACCTTCGTGGCACGAATTCTCTGGTCAAAGCCCGACAGTCGTTGAAGGCCGGAAATGACTCGGGGATCGTATGTTTGTTTGTCCCTTGAAATGTTGAAGAAGATCAGCAGTTCCTACGTCCCGATCACATCCTTCTGCAAATCCCGCAACACCCGCAA
>CALDKL010000478.1 GCA_937898895.1 uncultured Verrucomicrobiae bacterium
CATCCTGACAAACAAATACTACGATAGGCACGGTGATAGCGTAAAGAATCAAATCGGGTCAGGTCGAACATTTTTTCCGGAAAAATTCGATGGTCTCGACAATGCCTTGCGCAAAGGGAACCTTCGGCTCCCACCCGAGCCATCCGCGAGCGCGCCCGATGTCCGGTTGCCGCACCTTCGGATCGTCCACCGGAAGCGGCTCGAACACGATCTCCCCGGCCCCAGGGATGAGTTCGCGAATGTGCTCCGCGAATTGGAGGATGGTCATCTCGGCGGGGTTGCCAATGTTGACCGGTTCGTGGTATGAACTCTGCGAGAGTCGAAAAATCCCGTCGACGAGATCACTAACGAAACAGAAACTGCGGGTCTGGCTTCCGTCTCCGAAGACGGTGAGAGGCTCGCCCGCAAGGGCCTGGCCGATAAAGGCGGGCACGACCCGGCCGTCGCGCAGTCTCATGCGCGGCCCGTAGGTGTTGAAAATCCGGACGATCTTCGTGTCGACCCCGTGGGTTCGATGATAGGCCATGGTCATGGCCTCGGCAAAGCGCTTCGCTTCATCGTAGACACCGCGAGGGCCGATGGGATTTACATTGCCCCAGTAGTCCTCCCGCTGGGGATGGATGAGTGGATCCCCGTAGATCTCGGAAGTCGATGCGAGCAGGATCGTGGCCCCCTTTGCGCGAGCGAGGCCCAGGGCATTGTGGGTTCCGAGCGATCCGACTTTCAGCGTCTGAATCGGAAGCTCCAGATAGTCAAAGGGACTCGCCGGAGAGGCAAAGTGAAAGAGGTAATCGAGCTTTCCGGCGAAAGTGATGATCTTGCTCACATCGTGCTCGATAAACTCGAAATCGGGATCGCCCTCGTGGTGGGCGATGTTATCAAGTGAGCCCGTGATGAGATTGTCCATCGCGATGACACGGTGTCCCTCGGCAAGGAGTCGGTCACCGAGATGGGACCCGAGGAAGCCCGCCCCTCCCGTGATGAGAGTGACCGGCTTTGAAGAAGGTGCGGAGGTAGCCATAGGAAGGAGCGCGAATGGCGGGGAGTTCAACGCATCTTTGGGAATTGGTCAACAGAATTGAAACCATTCCTTGCCCTTCCCTGCAAATCTTCCGGCTTTTGGAATCCGGTTCCGGGATCGCTCAGGATTCTTCCGACGCCCCGGCTTCGGAGGAATCCTCCTCCCCGGGAACGACCCGCCGAATGGCGACTTTGTCGATCCTCTGGCGGTCCATATCCACAATCTCGAACTCAAACCCCCCTGCCACAAAGGACTCGCCTTCGGACGGAAGGCGATCGAGGCGGTGCACGATGTAGCCCGCCAGGGTCTGGAAGGGCTCTTTCTCTGCCTCGGTCAGTTCGTAGAAGCCCGGGATGGCCTCCTCGACGGTATCGACTTCCACCAGTCCGTCTGCCAGCCAACTCCCATCGGCGGCCTCGCGAATGGCGGGACGATCTTTCTCCATATCTCCGGGCCGGAGTTCCCCAACGACTTCCTCAATGAGATCCTCGAGGGTGATCAGCCCGCGCACCGTCCCAAACTCGTCGGCCACCAGCGCCGCCCCGAGCTTGGAATGGCGCAGTGTGTCGAGGAGCGACAGGGCCGACTGGGTCTCCGAGACAAAGAGCGGCTCCACGCAGATCTCGCGAAGCGGTTTCGGGCGGGGACTTGCCAGGTTGGCGAAGAGCATGCGCAGGGAGACCAGCCCGATGACCGAATCGCGGTTCTCCTCAAAGATCGGAAAGACCGTCTGATTGGTGGAGGCCACCTGGGGCCAGTAGGATTCCGGCACCGCATTCCCTGGGAAAAAAAGGACGCGCGGACGGGGTTGCATCACTTCCTCGGCGAGGACCTCGCGAAGGTCGAAGACCCCTTCGACCATTTCCGATTCCTCCTGATGAACCGTACCGGTGACAATGCCCTCACGCAGGATCACTTCGACATCCGCGACCGAGGCGCTCTCGTCGCCTTCCGGCCTCTTTCCAAAGAGTTTCAGGACGAGTTTGGTGCTCAGTTCGAGAAACGAGACGAGAGGCTTCGTCACTCCGGAAAGGAAATCCATCGGACGCGCCATCGCCGAGGCGATGGACTCCGGAAATCGGAGCGCCAACCCCTTGGGCACCAACTCTCCGATCACCAGCGAAAAGTAGGTAATCAGGACCACCACGATCACAAAGGCCGTCTCATCCGCCCGCACCGAAAGCCAGGGCCACGGAATTTGCTCGATCCAAGGTTTCACATATGGGGCGAGAATCTCGGCACCGAAGGCACCCGAGAGCACTGAAATGAGCGTGATCCCCACCTGGACCGTGCTGAGAAATCGCTCGGGATTCTCGCCGAGCTTGAGGGCCAACTTTGCTCCGCTCTTTCCGGAATCGGAAAGAAGTTTGAGACGACTCCGCCTGGCAGAGATCAACGCGATCTCCGCCATCGCAAAGACTCCGTTGAGCACCAGCAGGGAAAAAATGACGAGAATCTCGATCACAAAGCCCTAATTCGTCGCCCGACTCGGCGCAATGTCAAGAGTCCTCCCAACCCCCAGGGCTTACGCATGAAACTTCGTGAACAGGGAAAACCTGCTTCCGAGTGGGGTATTCCCATGTGTTTCCCATCCGCGAACTGCGCGGTTCCAGGGAGGGGTGCTTTCCCAAGCGCCCCCCACCC
>CALDKL010000479.1 GCA_937898895.1 uncultured Verrucomicrobiae bacterium
GAACGCGAACACGGCATGGCCCATTTCGTCGAACACATGCTCTTCAAGGGCAGCGAAGAGCGGTCCGCCGAGGAAATCTCGCGCCACATCGAGAGCCTCGGAGCTTCGATTGACGGATTCACCGTCGAGGACCACACCGCGTACCAGGTGAAGGGCCCGGCGGAAAAATTCGACCGACTCTTCGAAGTCTTGTCCGACCTCTACTGCAATCCCT
Source organism: uncultured Verrucomicrobiae bacterium (assembly GCA_937898895.1). Taxonomy (GTDB): domain Bacteria; phylum Verrucomicrobiota; class Verrucomicrobiia; order Verrucomicrobiales; family DEV007; genus Arctic95D-9. The sequence continues at coordinate 215 of CALDKL010000479.1, forward strand.
ACCTCGATCCATCCGAGATCGATTCGGAAAAGCAGGTCATCCGAGAGGAAATCGCGATGGTGCATGACCAGCCATCGCAATATCTCGATGACCTCATCAGCGAAGCGGCCTGGGGGCGCGATCATCCCCTCGGGCGCTCCATCACCGGAACCGAGGAAAGCCTCGAGCGCTTCCGCAAGGCGGGCATCAGGGCCTTCCATGACCGCGTCTACCGAGGACGCCACACCGTGGTCTCTGTCGCTGGCAGGATCGACCACGACGCCGTCGCCGCATCGGTCGCCGAGCGACTCGGCGATCTCGCGGCCGGGGATGACTTGCCCTGCGACCCAGCCCCGCCGCCGCTGGCACAGCATCGGTTCCACGAGGACGGAGGCCAGGAGCAATCGCATCTGGCACTTTCCTTTCGCAACATCGACCGCAACAGCCCGAAACGCTACGCCCACAAATTGCTCAACGTGATCCTCGGAGAAAACATGAGTTCGCGTCTCTTTCAAGTGATCCGGGAACAGCGCGGACTTTGTTACGAAGTACAGAGCGATCTCGTCAGCTTTGCCGACGCGGGAGCCTTGCAGATCTATCTGGCCCTGGGGGCGGCGAATCTCGGCGAGGCGCTGCGGTCGATTTCGGGGATCCTCGACGATCTGCGTGCCCGCGGGGTCACTGCGACCGAGATGGAGGAGGCAAAATCCTTCGTCATCGGACAAAATCGGATCAGTCTCGAAAACACCTCTGCCCAGATGATGTGGGCGGGCGAGTCGCTCCTTTACTTCAACGATTGGATCGACCCCGAGGCGGCACATCGGCACCTCGAGGCGGTCACGCTGGCAGAGATTCACGAAGCGGCGCGAGAGGCCTTCGATCCCGACACGCTCTGCACCGCAATCATTGGCACAGCCGAGTCCCGCAGCCGACTCGCGCAGTGGTTGGGACGCTGAGCCCAGGTTGGGTTGGTTCGTCAGGGTGTCGGGATGACGTGGAGCAGCCGCACCGTCGTGGTCTCGCGCACCGACACCTGGTGGAGGGTGGGCTCCGTCGGCAGGTCGGTGCCGGTACTGGTTCCGGCGGAATCGGGCACGGGCAGGCCTGCGGGGGGCTGATTGATCCAGAGTTCGATCTTCTGCTCGGCGAAACGAACCATGTGGTCGAGGGGATCGAAGAAAATCCGGCCTCGCAGCGAACTTGCCTGGAACCCGCTCGGCGGCACCGATTCGTCGGCTCCGGGCAAGGCTCCGGCGAGGGTGCCGGAGCAATTGATCGCAACGCAGGTATTGCCTTCAAAACCAGCTGGCCCGTCGTGCCGATAGCCAATTTCGAAATTCGCAATTCCCGTCCCGCCGATGGAACGCGAACCACGAAAGGTCCATTCGTCGCCGGGCCCGACTGGCTTGTCGGGATAGCCCTGGGTCAGGCAAGTGATCCACTGGGCAAGCTCTTCGGGTCCGATCGATGGCACCCCGGCGATCACCGCCGAGGTATCGCCTGCGCCGCCTTCCTTCACCGCATCGATGCGTCCGCGAGGATCCAGCGTGAGATCGACGGAGCGATTCAGATTGGCGCGGAGATGGCGACCCAGTGGAGTCTCCTGATCCTCCGGTTTGAGGGATTGATAGGAAATCGTGGCACCGCGCGAGACCAGGACGAGATCGAGCCGCTCGGTGCGCCCTTTCAGGACCACGCCCGGCTTGCCGTCGACCCGAACCCTGGCATCGTAGCGGACCTGGTGTTCGAGAGTGAACCCGCCTCCGTTCGCGTCTTCGAGTTCCGTTTTGACAACGAAGCGATAGGTGCTGCCCGGTTGGAATTCCGGGCGAATCCTCTCGGGCCTCGAGGCAGCCGCTCCGCTGATTCCGGGAATGGTGAAACCCGGCATCGCCAATCCGGGAGCCGGCTGCGAGGGGGCAGGGCGAGTCCCTTTCGCAGGGGGCACGCCGGGAATGGCGGGAATGGGAGGCAAGTCGGGCTTGCTGCCGGGGTCAGGCTCCTGCGAAACGCTCACCGCGACCGCCAGCAGCATGGCGGCGAACGGGATCACAAAACCGTTGGAACCTTTCTCCTTCACGGAGCGAGCGAATCACATTTTCCGTGAAGCGGCAACGGAGGAGTCGATCCTTCCTCCACGAAGGGTCACCCTCACAGTCCCGACCCGACCGTTTCGCCCTCGAGCGACTTGCGCAGCCCCTCCATCCCGTAGCGGTACCGCGAGGCGGCCGTGTTGGGAGAGATTTCGAGGGCTTTTCCGATCTCGTCGAAAGTGAGATCGCCCCAGATCTTGAGGGTGATGACCTCACGGAACTTCTCCGGGATCTTGGACAAGGCCACCTGCAGAGCCCGGTTTGTGTCATCCTCGGGCAGCTCGAACCAGGCGACCAGCTCACCCTGTTCGAGCACGGCCGCTTCCTCGCGGCGCTTGCGACGTTCGTTGCAGCGTCCGAGGTCGATGGCACAGCGGCGGATGTTGGTGTAGGCAAGACTCGCGACCTGCGGATCAGGAGCGCCCTGATGGGTCTTCCAGGTGCGGACGAGGGCTGCCTGGAGCACGTCTTCCGCATCCGCTTCGCATCGGGTTTGCTGTCGGGCAAACAACAAGAACCGGGAAGCATTGCGGTCGAGCCAGTCGCGCCACTCTTGGGAGAATCGCTGCATTGTCCCTACTGACGCACGGACGGCGACGAATGTTCAAAAAAATTTTGCTCTGGTTGGCAGTGATTCCGCCACGATCCGATTTGCAGCAAGAATACGACAGATCCACTCCCTGCCGCCTGACTCGTCTTCCCGCTTTCGCCCCTTGGTTCGGCTTTCAGGAATCACCGGCATGGGCGAGCACATAGGCCAGCACAGCCGAACGTTCCGCCCCGTTGAGCTTTGCCTTTGGAGCCATTTCCGCGATGATGCCACGCCACTCAGCCCTCGTGTAATCGCGCACCGGGTCAGGGGCGTGGCACGAAGCGCAACGACCGAAGTAGAGTCTTCGTCCATCGGGGGATCCGGATCCCGCCGAAGCCCCGGCCGATGCCGTTCCGGCCTGGCTTGCTGAACGGGAACCAGTCTCACAGGAGCTGAGTGCAAGCGCAGCTCCCAGGCAAGCTCCCAAAAGCAGAACAGACGGTTTCATCTTCTCACTCGTTGGCCGCAGGTTTCAGAAATGAATGCCCCAGATCATGCGGAGCTGGAAATCCGGTTCTCCTGTCTGGGTCATTTCCCACAGACCTGCCGTGGTAAACCAATGGTCGCCACCGCGGAGAGAAAAATTGGGACCCCAATAGACCGCCATGTCCCCGCCCGACTGCCACTCAACATACTCGACTTCCGAGAAAGCCTCCATCCCGACCAGGACAGCCGGTGTTACCTGATAGCTGACACCTGCGGTCTGCTCGAGGACTCCAGTCATGTCGGTGAGACCGTCGTGCTCCCACTCCGTCTCTACGATGCCGTTGTAGACAAGGGCGATGGGACCAAAGTTCTTTTGCAAAAGGAGCTTGCCTTCGACTTCGAGGAATTCGTTTGCAAACTTCACCTCTCCATACAGCGCCGACCCGATCCAGTCCGTGTTCGGATTGGTGAGGTTGTAGATGCCTTCTACCGCAAAATCATGAAACGACTCGCCCGCCCCTTCATCGATCCGCCAATCCGCGAGATAGACTCCGAGTTGGAAATCCTCGGTGATTCCGAATTCGACTTCGTGCCGGAACTCGTAGCGGTAGAGCCCGTTGTCCCTGTCCTTCCAAGTGAACCAGTTCTCTAGTTCAACGCTCCCCGGAACATAGTCGTTGGTTTCATAGGAGTACACGAACCGCCTCTCGCCGGCCTTTCCGATCGGAGCCATCAGGAGGATCGCAACGAAAAGGCAGAGGGCACTGCGTTGGGGGGAGACAAACCAAGGGGTCACAGAGTTCATACAAAAACAAGCAATTTTCAATATTGGGATTCAGTAGCAAGTGCTTTCGGGAAGTCAAGGCTTTCTTTTTGGCGCAATTCGAGGCGGAACGAACGTGAAGAACACAAGTCGGCAACGCATTGGTTTCCCCCGGCTGAAACTCCAAGTCTTTCTGGCCTCTTGAAGAAGAAGACTTCAGGGGCGAAGATTTCCCTCCGATCCTTGACCCTTATCCCTCATGTCAGCCATGCACGCCACTGCCGCCCCCGACTGGAGACCAGTCGCTTTCAAGGAATGGCAACTCGTCGCCGAGGCGATTGCTTCCGGTGAGCAGAGCATTCTCCTTCGAAAAGGAGGAATTTCCGAGGGCAAAGCCGGGTTCCAATGGCTGCACGAGCGCTTTTTCCTCTTTCCGAGCCGTTTCCACGAGCAGGTGGAGCAGGTCACTCCCCTGCCCGATGGTTCCCTGCGCTCCTTCGCGTCTCAACCCGGTCTGGCGGAGGACGACATCGTCTTTTCCGTCTATGTCGAAACTCTCGCGAGCGGTCGCATCACCGATTGGGAGGAAGTGCTGCGCCTTGCCCCTTACCACATCTGGCGGGAGGAGATCGTGCGCGAGCGATTCGAATGGGGTGAGGAGCCCGGCCTTGCATGGGCCACTATCCGCGCCTGGCGTATGGACCCTCCCTGGATTCTGAAAGACCGCGCCACCTTTGGCGGCTGCCGCTCCTGGTTTGGCCTGCCCGCCGATGAAGGCGGAGACTGGCGCACGCACCTCACCGCCGCCGAAATGGTGGAACCGATTTGCGGAAGGCCTTGCTGGCTCGAGTCGATTTAAGATTGGCAAAATGGGTCCGCTGCGGTTTCATAGCGGTGCCCGGTCTCCCTCCGGACCTTCCTCCCATGCTCCCTGAAGTCGAGAAACTCCTCCGCGTCCAGCACCACGACCAGAAGATCAAGGCCATCGACAAGGATCTCGTCGGCATCCCCGTCGAAGCCGAAGACATCCGCGAGCGCCTCGTCGCCGACCAACACTCCGTGGAGACTGCGAAAGGAGAACTCCAGCAAACCGAAGTCGCGATCAAGAACCTGGAACTCGACGTCCAGACCCGCCGCACCACCATCGGAAAGCTGAAGGTGCAGCAGTTCGAGACCCGCAAGAACGAGGAATACCAGCGCATGGGCCTGGAGATCGAACGTTACTCGACCGAGATCGCGGGCCTTGAAGATCGCGAGATGGAACTGCTGGAGAAAGCCGATGCGCAGAAAAAAGCACTCGAACAGGCCCGGGCCAAACTTGCCGAGCGGGAGGTCGAGGTGAAGGAGGAACTCGAAGACCTCGACACCCTCGCCGCCAAATGGAAGTCGGATCGCGCCTCCGAGGTCGCCGAACGTGAGCGGCTCGCCGAGGGGATTGACTCCGGCGTTTTCGACAACTACCAGCGGCTCTTCAAGTCCAAGGGTGGCATGGCGGTCGTCGGTCTCGTCGACGAGGTCTGTCAGGGATGCCACATGAAGGTCGTGAAATCCACCGTGATCGACGTGAAGGCCGAAAACCATCTCGCCCACTGCGAAAACTGCGGGCGTATCCTCTATTGGTGGACGGACGAACGCACCGGGAAGAATCGTGGAGAGTACTGAGGCTCTCCTCCCGTCGAGAGCACGTCGGCAATCCACGGGACGAGGGATGCGTCACTCGGCGGGAACGTAGACTCGAGAGGGTTCCCAGCACGACACGACACGGTCAGCTTCCCGGAAATGGGGGATGCACTTCGGGGAGATAGCGGGGGTTGTATTTTTCCCCCGGATAAAAGAGGAAGCCGGGATCGGTGCTGATGACCTCGTACTTCGCAAGGCGGAATTCGGGAATGACGAAATTCGAATTCGGATCGTAGATCTTCTTCCCGGTGAAGCTGCCCCAGATCCGATACTCGTAGTTGTGGTCGTAGCCGTGGACCTGCAGGCTGCCCTCCTCGGGAATGCGGTCGGGCTGTTTCATGGCACTCTCGTTCATGATGACGAGTTTGGCCGTCGACCACGGTTTTCCAGGTTCGCGGAGATAGCCCCAGAAACGAGTCCCGTCGGTCCACCAGCGACGACCGATATAGTAATTCCCCGGCGGCTCGGACGCGATGATCGCGTTGCGGGCCTTCACCTGGGGATGATTGAGCTGGGAGCTGGTGAGCTGCCCCTCGATCGATCCGTTGCCGACGGCGGCGGTGGTGGCTCCTCCGGTGCCTCCGGTGGTGGCACACGAGGGCAGGACGGCCATGGCGACCACGGCCAGGACGAAGGGGAGCAGTGCCAATCGGGGTACCGCAGGATCCTCGGCACGGGACGGATGTTGTTTCATAGAGCGTTCCAAAAAGGAGCCTGGCAGGCGGGAAAAAACGATACGATCCCCGGTGAGAATAGTAAAATGCGGATTTTTTAAAATTTTACAGACCCGTGAGCAGGCGAGCCGGATTGGGTGCACCGGATCTCACCTCAGCTCATGCCCCAGGATACTCACGGTGTAGATTGCCGCCGTTTCGCTGCGGAGGATGATGGGCCCGAGGGTGAGGGGAAGGAATCCCAGAGACAGGGCTGCGGCGACCTCCGCCGGGGTGAAATCGCCCTCCGGCCCGATCAGCACGGTGGCGGCGGCGGGAAGTGGAACGCCTTCCTCCTCGCGGGCGGCGAGGAGGGAC
>CALDKL010000480.1 GCA_937898895.1 uncultured Verrucomicrobiae bacterium
CCTGCGAATGCCCGGGAACGCCGCAAGGGACCGGGGTTCGTCGAGGTCTGGAAGGCCCGGCCGGTGCTGCGCTGGCAACTGACCACGGTCCTGTTTTCGCTGATTTCTCTCGCGCTGTCCTTCGTTGCCGTCTTCAACTACCTGAAGGCCCGAGAGGCGAAAAATCACATTGCGGCGGAGTTGCAGAAGGAGCTGCAGGCGAATGTCAATCGGCAAGCCGAGGCCTATCGGCGCATGCAGGCCGAACAGGTCAAAAACAAGCAATTGTTGTCGGAACTCAACGAGTCCGAAGACTCGAAAAACGGACTCCTCGGTCAGGCGAAGCTGGCGCGGCAACTCCTCCGCGAGACGCAGGAGAACGGCGACCGATTTTTTCAGTTGGTTCTCGACAACCGGGACACCGACGTGCCCGAATTTCGGGCCAACCGAGCGGCCGCAATCGAGCAAGGGCGCAAGCACTACGAACGCCTCGTAGAGACCTATGGCGATGCTCCCGATTTCATCGTTTCGACGGCCGACGCCCTGTTCTATCTGGGGCGGATCTACCGGGAACTGGGGGAATTTGGCAAGTCTCTCGGAGCCTTCGGTGAGGCGGAGCGCCGCTATTCGGCTCTGCTCGAGGACGAGAGCACTGCCAAGGTCGAATTCGTAAAGAACATCGCCCTTTCGAAAAGTGCCCTCGGCGATCTTTCGGTGCGGTCGGGTCAGTATTCGGTGGCTCGACACTACTTCACGGAATCATCGCGCTTTTGGACGGAGGCCCGCTCGCGCGAGCCGGTCCTGGCTCCGGTCGCCGCCCTGCGCATCCACGAGAATTCCCTTTCCATCGTCGAGTGTGAGTTTGCGATGGACCGCCTCGACGCAGCGGGCGATGCGGCGATGTCCGTCGGAGTGCGTCTCGCCGAGATGCAGAAAGAAGATCCTGACAATCCCCGCATTGTCGGAGCCCTCGCCAAGTCATTCGCTCTGGTCGGTCGCGTCCTCGAGGCGCGCCGCGACAACGAGTCGGCCCGGCAAGCCTATCAGCAGGCCAGCGACTTGTATGCTCGTGCCGTCGAGCTCGATGCCGCCGTCGATGAGTACCACCTGGGACTGGGCAACAGCCTTGCCCGGGTCGGACTGCTGACGAACGATCACGAGAAGCTCGCGGGCGCGGCGGAGGTCCTCGGACGTGTCGTCGCCTCGAATCCCTACGAATCGGCCTACCTCAAGACGCTCGCCGACATTTACGGAGCACTCGCCGCAGGTCAGCGCGACGGGGGGCGCGTGAAAGAGGCCGTCGCTCTCGAGGAAAAGGCGATCTCGATTTTGAAGCCCATCGTCGAGGGAAACCGCGCTGTGGCACCCGATGTGAAATTCTCATACTCGCAGAGACTGGCCCATCTCGCCGAATTGCTCGGCGATTCTGGAAAGTTCGACGAATCGCGGCAGCCGCTCAAGGAGGCGATCGCCTTGCTCGAGGAGATCTCTTCGGCGGAAGGGTCGGCTGCGGAATATCGTCGATCCCTCGCCCGCACCCGCGGCATGGCGGGCTTTGCCTGCATGAAGAGCGGCGACAACGGGGAGGCTAAGGAGCATCTCCGCATCGCCAAGACCGAATGGCAGAGCGTCGTGGCCGCCAACCCGCAGGACAACGATGCTGCCCAGGCCGTGAAATGGACCTCGGAGCAGTTGGAGCACTTGCAGTGAGCCCCGACGAGCACGGACCCGGAATCCGGCTTCCTTCGCCCTTTCCCGTACGGTGACGACGCAGGGGAAAAATCAGCAACAAGAAGAGGGTCGACCGGAGCGGAGAGCAGTTGACAAAGGGTTGCGGCAGCGTTCCATCAAGGCGTCATGCTGGATACGATCAGGATTGAGGATGTGAATGCGATCGCCCGCGCTGCGGGTGCCGCTGTGTTGGAAGTCTACGGTACCGAATTCGCTGTCGCGGTGAAGGACGACGCCTCTCCCCTGACCGAGGCCGATCGGCGTTCGAATGCCGTCATTCTCGAAGGGCTCGCACACCTCACTCCGAACCTGCCCGTCATTTCCGAAGAAACTCGCGCCCTTCCCTACGACGAGCGGCGTGATTGGGAGTGGTTCTGGCTGGTCGATCCGCTCGATGGCACGAAGGAATTCATCAAGCGCAACGGGGAGTTTACCGTGAACATCGCCCTCGTGCATGGCCAGACTCCCGTTCTCGGGGTCGTCTATCAGCCCGTCGGAGATTCTCTCTTCTGGGCCGTCGCCGGTAGCGGTGCATGGAAATCATCGGGCGGGGGAGCACCGGAGCGTCTCTCGGGAGGGGCGCACTATTCGACCAAGCCGGAAGTAACGGTCGTGGCGAGCCGATCTCACCTCACCGACGAAGTGCGCGAGTTCGTCCTCGCGCTCGAGACAGCGGGAAAGAAGGTCGAATTTCTTTCTGCGGGCAGTTCGCTGAAGCTCTGCCTCGTGGCCGAGGGCGCCGCCGATGTCTACCCTCGCCTCGGCCCGACCATGGAATGGGATACCGCCGCCGCCCATGCCATCGCCCTGGAGGCGGGGCGGCAGGTGCGAGAGCATCCTTCCGGCGCACCACTGCGCTACAACAAGGAAAATCTGCTCAATCCCCACTTCCTCGTGGAGTGACTCCCCCCTCCGACCCATCTCAGACAGGGCATCCCCTGCCGGGTGTGCCGCGTTTTCCGATGACCTCCCGGGGAAGCCCGACGGGACTCACCAGGTCTTGATGTTGTCCTTCACATCGGCCTCGTTCAGATCCTTGCCTGCGCTCCAGACGAGAATCGATTCCGGGAGCACCGACGAGTCGCCGACATCCCAGCTCGGTTTTTCGACACGGTTGTTGTAGTCGAGGTCCATGACCACATAATAGTATTCGCCCCACGGATCCCACAATTCGCCGCCGCCATCCGCCTGGAGGGTGACTCCCTTGCGGAATTTACCCCCGCCGAGCGGCTTTGCGGCGCGGTCGGTAAAAAAGGCGATGCCCCGCGGATTCAGTCCACCCTTCTCCTTCTCACTGTCCGCCCCGAGGAGCACATCCATGAGTTGGTTGTCTGTCCTCATCGGAGACTCGTCCGTGACCGACGGATCCACCGGATACTTGCGGTATTCTGTGTTGTAGGCGGAAATTGCGTTCCTCAGATTGTTCGCGGTATGTTCGGCGTGCGTTCGCTCGGCCTTGCGGAGTGCACCAGTCGTAGCCGGAAACATCAGGCCGGCGAGAATGCCGATAATTGCGATGACGACGAGAAGCTCGAGGAGAGTGAAACCCGTATCCCGGGAGTTAAGAGGTGACTTTTTCATGATTGGAGGAATCTTCGGGGAGGAAATGGTGTTTCGGCAAACTCATGCCGTCGTTCGACGAGCGAGTTTCGCAATACCATGTAAACACATATCCCCTGGGGTCGTCCATTCTTTTCGTCAAAATCCGCTCCCTTGAAGAATTCTTTCATTCCCCGCATCCGCGAGCTGCTCGCCGCACCCGGTTACGAACCCTTGAACAAGTCCGAGCTGGCCAAGGCCCTCCGCGTTCGGATGAATCAGCGCGCGGCCTTCCGCGACGCTCTCGCAGAGCTGGAAAACGCAGGGGAGATCGACAGGGGACGCAAGTCGCGATACCGTCTTCTTTCCCGCAAGGGGCGGTCGCAGGTGCCTTCTTTCACCGGGACGATTCAGTTCTCCCGCGACCGCAAGCGGCAGAGTGCCCTGTTTCTGCCCGACGATCCCGAAAAGATACCTGGGTTCCGCGAGGGCGGTGCTCCGAAACTGTTTGTTCCGGGACGACTCGCCGGTGTCGCCCTCGATGGTGACAAGGTCGAAGTCCATCTCGTCGAACCTGAACCACCCCGCTGGCAGCGCCACTCTCCCCGGCATCGGGGGGAGGTGCCACGAAGTGCGACCGGGCCGATGACAAAGGGCCGTCATGCCCCATCCCCCGGAGCGGAGCCTCACGCCAAGGTCATCCGTGTCCTCGAGCGCACTCGCACCCGCATCGTGGGGCGGTTTTACAGCAAAGGAACCCGAGCCACCGTGGTGCCCGAAGACGGGCGGCTCCCGACATCCTTCCGCCTCCTCCGCGTCCTGCCCGAAGCGAAACCGGGCGATGTGATCGTCGCCGAGTTTGCCGGATGGGACAGTCCACACAACCTCCCCACCGCCCACATGATTGAGATCCTCGGACGCGAAGAAGATCCGGGGGTCGACATTCTTTCCATCATCCACCGATACGGGTTGCCCGTCGAGTTCCCTGTCGAGGTTCTGCGGGAGGCCGAAAGGATTTCCGAGACGATCAGTGAGGAGGAAATCGCCCGGCGCGAGGATTGGCGCGAACGCGAGGTCTTCACGATCGACCCGGAGGACGCAAAGGATTTCGACGATGCCATCTGCGTCACCGAACATCCCGACGGAAGCTGGGAACTCGCCGTACATATCGCCGACGTGTCTCACTATGTGAAACCGGGTACCGCTCTCGATCGCGAAGCACGCAAACGTGGGAACAGCGTCTACCTCGCCGACCGCGTCCTGCCGATGTTGCCGGAAAAGCTGAGCAATGGGGTGTGTTCGTTGAAGCCGGGTGTCGAGCGGCTCACCCATGCCGCGATCCTCGGATTCGACGCCAGCGGTGCGATGCGGTCGACCCGATTTGTCTCGGCGGTGATCCGCAGTCACCGACGCTATTCCTATGAAGAGGCCTACGTCCGGATGAAACTCGATCCCTCCGGAATCGCTTCGCTCGAAGAGGCAAAGGAACGCGCCCTGACCGAACACCTGCACCGAGCCTGGCGACTCGCCGCGATCCTGCGCGAGCGGCGCTTTGCAAACGGTGCGCTCGATCTCGAGTTCGCCGAGGTTCGCGTCGTCCTCGACGAGCGCGGCCGGGCCGTCGGCATCAAGCGAAGCGATTACGACGAGAGTCACCAACTCATCGAGGAATTCATGCTCGCGGCAAACGAGGCTGTCGCCGCGGAGACGAAAAACGCGCCCGTGCCCTCGCTCTACCGGATCCACGAAGATCCCGATCCCGTGAAACTCGGCGAATTCGCCGAGAAAGCCCGAGCCTTCGGTCATCGCGTCGGGGATGTCACTCTCCGCAGCGAATTGCAGAAGCTGCTCCTCCGGATTCGGGGCAAACTCGAGGAACACAGTCTGAAGATCGCCTTGCTCAAGAGCCTTCGCCGCGCCGTCTATGCGAAGGATCCCATCGGTCACTACGGCCTCGCGAAGGGGAATTACACGCACTTCACCAGCCCGATCCGACGCTACGCCGATCTCGTGGTTCACCGCGCGTTGCGGCGCCTGCTCTCGCGGCGTCATGCCCCCACCGCCCCGGCAAAACCCGATCCAACTCCGTCGGAGTCCGAGATGGGGCCCATCGCCGAGCACATCTCGCGCACCGAGCGCATCGCCGCCGACGCCGAGACCGATTCGCAGCGGCTCAAGCTGATCGAATATCTGGAAAACGTCTGCAACCAGGACGAGTCAACCGTCTTCGATGCGACAGTTTTCGAGGTGAAAGCCATCGGTGCCTTCGCCGAACTCGACGGACTTTTCGTGAAGGGCATGATCCGCAAAGACACTCTTCCCCCCTGGGAGGAATACAGTTTCGACCGCAGTCGCGAGGAATTTCGCAGCCGCACCGGGGCTCCCGTCATCGGGGTGGGACAGCGGCTGAAAGTGCGGCTCTATCGGGTGGATCGCAGTCGCGGATTCATCGACTTCGTCCCCGTCACCGAGGGGGGGAGAAAGCGGAAGAAGTCCGGGGCGAGAATGTCGAATCCGGGGTGAGGGCACATGGCTGCCGCAGCCGAGATCAGCGGATTGGAGCTTGCCGCTGCTTCCGCGTTGAGGCAGTTGACCTCTGTGCGGTTTTTCGCGATGCTCCTGCCATGACGCGACGTTGCCCGCCATACTCATCCACTCTCGCCGCGAGACGCGGTGCAGCCAATCGCAGTCAATCGCAGGAGAAAGGGTATAAGAAATGCGGATTGGCATCCATCTGATCCTTCTCGCCCTGATCGCGGAGGTGAGGGCACAGTGGCCGGAATTCCGGGGTCCTACCCAGGACGGGCGCGTCCCTGTCGAGCTTCCTCTGACGTGGAGCGAATCGGAACACGTGAAATGGAAACGGGAGATTCACGGCCTTGGATGCTCCACCCCCCTCGTTGCGGAGGAAAACATCTGGCTGACCACTGCCACTCGGAAGGGGCATGAGATGTCCATCCTCTGCCTCGATGAGGCAAGCGGCGAGGTCCGGCTCGACCGGGTCTTCCTCACCATCGACAATCCCGAACCTCTCGACAACACGCTCAACACCTACGCATCCCCCACCGGAATCGTCGAACCTGGGCGCGTCTGGTTGAGCTTCGGCAGCTACGGCACGATCTGTCTCGACACGAAGACCTTCGCGACGGTTTGGCAGAGGCGCGACCTCACCTGCAGCCACTGGCGTGGCCCCGGCTCGTCATTGGCAATGTGGGAGGACATTCTCGTTCTCACGATGGAAGGTGCCGATCAGCAGTATTTTACCGCCCTCGACAAACACACCGGAAGGACTCTCTGGCGCCGCGACCGCTCTACTGCCTACAACGACGAGAAAGACGGTCTTCCCGCGAACAGTGGCGACATGCGAAAGGCATTCAGCACTCCCATTTTTGTGCCTGTCGGCGACACCGTGCAAATGATCTCCAACGGGGCCAAGGCATGCTGGGCCTATGACGTGAAAACAGGGGCCGAACTCTGGCAGGTACCCTACCCCAACCATTCGCCCTCCTCCCGCTGCGTCTACAGCAAGGAGACCGGCATGGTCTACATCAATACCGGACTCGGGAAAGCCGAGATCTGGGCGATTCGGCTCGAACCTGGAATGAAGGGCGATGTTTCCGAAAGCCACATCGTCTGGAAATTTTTCCAGCGCACTCCAAAGCGTTCCTCGCCGGTGATTGTGAACGGGCTCCTCTTTATGGCAAATGACGGAGTGCTCAGTTGCGTCGATGCGTGGACCGGAAAAGTGCAGTGGGCGGAGCGTGCCGGAGGAGAATATTCCGCCTCACTCCTCGCGACGAATGACCGGGTCTACGCCTTCGACGAGAACGGCCTTTGCATCGTCGTGAAGGCCGCAGCGGTCTTCGAAAAGCTCGCTGAAAACCAACTCGACGCCGGATTCCTCGCCTCGCCTGCGGTCATCGGAAACGATCTCCTCCTGAGGACAAAAACCCATCTCTACCGCATCGGGAAGTGATCCCTTCGCGGCCTGCGGCGACCCGTCCGGCTTTTCACAGCACTCTTGAGGGTTTTCGAAATCTTGGGAGACGCCATGTTCGAACCAATGGATCGCTCCTGCGGCGTTTCCCCAAATTGCCAATTTGGTTGCCACGGCTCTGCGACGTTGGTGCAAGATGGTTCGTCGGTCCGATTCTCCACACGGGGCAAGATCGGGTGTTTCCTTCGAGTTTCATCGCGAAAAGAACCGGGTCCGCGAAGTGGATCGGGAAGTCGACGACGTGGGGGGCGCGGCCGGATGCTGGAGTGGGACCCGGCCTTCCTGGTGACCACGCAGGTGGCTTTGTCGATAGGCCGCCGGAGTCATGCCCGTCGCAGAGCGGAAGGCGCGGGTGAAGGCGCTTTGGTCGTAGAAGCCAAGATCGAGGGCGATGGCACCGACGGGGCGGTGGTTCGCGATCAGTTCGTGGCGGGCTGCGTGCAGCCGCTGGCGGATGAGGTAACGCATCGGTGATTCCCCTAACAAACGGCTGAAGACGCGGGTGAACTGACGCTCCGAAAGGTGGCAGAGTGCGGCGAGGTCGGCGGTGGTGATGGATTCGCGGAACCGGGTGTGGAGACAACGCAAGGCGGGCTCGAGCTGGGAAAAGGGCTGCGCCACACCTCCGATCTCGTGCTGGTCGTAGAGGACGATGGCCACTCCGCAGATCTGCTCCTGCAGATCGCGGAGAGGTGCGACAGTTACGACATACCAGTTCAGCGGCCCGGCAATGTCGGGAACCATTTGCGCGTAGTAGGTCCGCGTTTCTCCGCTGGACATGACGCGCCGATCTTCCTCGGTGAAACTCTCGGCGAGAGGGCGGGAGAAAAAGTCGGCGTCGGTCTTTCCGAGCATCTCCCATTCGTGGGCGAGATTGAAGATCTTCAGCGTCGGGGGATTCGCACAGACAAAGCGGCTCTGCTCATCCTTGGCGAGAAACGCGACCATCGGAAGGTGAGAGAAGAGGGCTGAAAGTTGCAAGCCGCGCCCAATCCGATCCAGGAATTCCTTTTGAAAACGGAGGGCGTGGGCTTTGTCGAGAGAAGAGGACGCATTTGCGCTCATGGCGGAAAAATACCAAAGGTTGGCGTTTCCCGCCAATCCTTCGCGGCGGATTCCCGGCTATTCTTCGCCCACATGAGCAAAACCGTGGCGATCTTCGGAGCGGGGGGAAAACTGGGGCGGCGCGTGCTCGCGCTCCTCGCGGAGCGTGGCTGGCCGGTGCGGGCTCTCGTCCACCGGACGCCGGTCGAGGGAGCGGGTGTCACCTCGATTCGGGGCAGCATCACCGACGCGGCGGCCGTCGAGGAAACCGTGCGCGGGGCCGATCTGGTCGTGCAGCTCGCGACGACCAAGGAGGACGCCGACACTTTCTTCGATGTCAGCGTCAAGGGTACCTTCCACGTTCTCGAAGCCTGCCGGAAACAGGGCGTCGAGCAGTTCCTGCTCCTCGGCGGCGATGCCGCCTACGGGATCTGGTTTTATCCGCAGCCCATTCCCATCGACGAAAACCATCCCCTCACCGCGTACCCCGGATATTACGCCTTTTCCAAGGTGATGGAGGAGACGATGGCGCAGCAGTATGCCGTGCAATACGGCGTGCCGGTGACGGTGCTGCGCTCTTCGTGGGTCTTCGAGGGCGATGATCTGCTCCGCCATTTCTCGCTGCTCCGCAACGTGAACCCCGCCGAACCCGGTCATGGCTTCGGCGAAATCACCGACGAGATCCTCGCGCTCGTGAAAGCGGGCGAGGAGCGCATCCCGATCCTGACAGATGGCCAGGGCACTCCGCTGCGGCGCCACATCGTCCACATCGACGACGTGATGCAGGGATTCGGGCGGATGCTCGGCAATCCCGCGGCGAACGGGCAGGCCTTCAATATCGCCGGACCTTCCTGTTTCGATTATCGCGTCGCCGCGACCTTCCTGTCCGGCAAACTCGGCCTGCCCACCGTCGAGATCCGCTGTCCCGACTACCACCCTTTCGAGATCAACATCACCCGCGCCCGCGCCGTCCTCGGCTACGCGCCGGAGAACGATTTCCACCGGATGGCGGATCGCGCCATCGCCGAAGCCGGTTCCTGATTTCTGTTTCAACCCAACCATGAAAACCTTCCACCACATCGGACTCCCCACGGATCAGAGCCAGCCCGGCGAATTTTTTGTCGAGGACACCCGCGTCTGGGTCACCGACCCTCGCAAACATCCCTACAAGGTCGAATTCCTGCGCTTCGAACCCGACAGTCCCGTGACGGGTCCGGTGCGCGACCTGCCGCACGTCGCCTACCGCGTCGACGATATCGAAGCGGCGATCGCGGGGGAAGAGGTGATCCTCGAGCCTTTTGAGCCGTCTCCGAATTTCACGGTCGCCTTTGTCCTCAAGGACGGAGCCGTCGTCGAATACATGAAGTTCGATCGCGAGGAAGATCTGCCCTGGTAAGCTGCCATGAATCTGAAGAACAAAGTCATTCTCGTCACCGGAGGCACCTCCGGGATCGGCGAGGCCTGCACGCGCCATTTCGCCTCGCTCGGAGCGAAGGTCGTCACCACTTCGAATCAGCAGGATCGCGGCGAGGCGCTCGAGGAGGAACTTCGCGCGGACGGTCGCGAGGTGCGTTTCATCCACGCCGACGTCTCGGTCGAGGAGAGCGTGAAGGCGCTCGTCGATTTCACGGTGGTCGAATACGGTCGGCTCGACGGAGTCCACTGCAACGCCGGGGTCTGGGGCAAGGGCAAGGTCACGGAGTTCGACGAGGCGATCTGGGACAAGATCATGAACGTGAATGTGAAGAGTGTTTTCTGGAC
Source organism: uncultured Verrucomicrobiae bacterium (assembly GCA_937898895.1). Taxonomy (GTDB): domain Bacteria; phylum Verrucomicrobiota; class Verrucomicrobiia; order Verrucomicrobiales; family DEV007; genus Arctic95D-9. The sequence goes on from CALDKL010000480.1 coordinate 10,052, forward strand.
CGCAAAACATGCGATCCCGGCGATGGAGGCGGGGGGCAAAGGCGTCTTCCTCGTCACGACATCGGTCGCGGCGTTCATCGGATTCCCCGCCCATGCGCTGTATTGCGCCTCGAAGGGAGCGCTCGAGTCCCTCATCCGCTGTCTCGCCACGGATCACGCCGGAAAAGTCCGTGTCGTCGGAATCTGTCCCGGCACGATCGACACGCCCATGCTGGCCGCCACCTGCGATGGCTGGGACAAGCCGGTCGAGGAGCTTTACGCCGAAGTCGCCAAAAAGATCCCGGTGCGCCGCCTCGGCCAGCCGCTCGACATCGCAAAGACCGCCGCGTTCCTCCTGAGCGACGATTCCGAATACATCAATGCGATCTCGCTCGTGCTCGATGGCGGAACCATGGCGCTGCCGCCGTGGTAGGATACGCCGAGACCACTCTGTGGGATGCGGGAAGGAAAATTGTAGAAAGCAGAAACCTGGATGAAAAAACTGAAACACGCTGTCCTCGGCCTTGGTTGGTTCGGGGAGAAACATTGCGAAGCCCTCGCGGCGATTCCGAACGTGGAGATTGCCGCCGTCTGCACCCGCAATCCCGAGCGCCTCGCCGAGGTCGCCGCCCGGTTCGGGGTCGCGAAGACCTACACCGATTTCCACGCGATGCTCGCCGATCCGGAAATCGATTCCGTCAGCATCACGACGATGTGGGATCAGCACGCCGACCCGGCCGTGGCGGCGCTCGAAGCGGGCAAACACGTCTTTCTCGAAAAGCCGATGGCCTCGACGGTGGCGGATTGCGATCGCATCGTCGCGGCGGCGAACACGGCGAGCGGCTTCTTCATGACCGGTCATATCTGCCGCTTCAATCCACGCTACGCCGCGGCGAAGGAGGCCATCGCGGCGGGGCGCATCGGCCGGATCGTCTCGATGTATGCGCGCCGGAACCTGCCCTCTTGGGTCGGCGCCTCCGTGCTCGACAAGATCGGCCCCATCATCGGAGACGGGGTACACGATACCGACCTCATGTTCTGGATGAGCGGATCGCGCGCCGTCAGTGCCTACGCCCAGACAGTGCAATATCGCAGTCATGCCCACCCCGATCTCGGACAGGTGATGTACCGTCTTGAGAGCGGGGCCTCGTGCATCCTCGAGGCGGTCTGGTGCCTCCCTGACACCACACCCTTCCAGATCGACGAACGCCTCGAGATCGTCGGCACGGAAGGCTCCATTTCGATACACGACACCCATCCGAATTTGATGGTCGTCGACAAGGACGGTGCCCGCTGTCCCGACACGACCTACTGGCCGATGCAGCACGGGAAGCTGCGCGGCGCTCTCCGCGACGAACTCGCCTATTTCACCCAAAGCGTGCTCGACGGCGTGCGCCCTGACGTAATCACTCCCGAGGAATCCCGCGAAGCGGTGCGGGCCTGTCTCGCGGCTGAGGAATCGGCCCGGACGGGGCAAGTGGTGGCCATCTGAAGTTTTTGCCTGATGAACCTGAACATCGCGATCCTCCCCATCCTCCTCTCCGCCTCCGCAGCATTGCCTGCGGCAGACTGGCAGCCTGTCAAAGTCCCCGGTGCGTTCCCGGCCGAGGGCACAGCCTGGCTGCGCGCCTGGGTGAAACCGCACGACAGCTTTTTCACCAAGCACGAGCGCAACCTCTTTGAGGAATCGGTCGGATTCCACTTCAGCGACCTCCCCGGTGCGAGGGAGGTCTGGCTCAATGGAAC
>CALDKL010000481.1 GCA_937898895.1 uncultured Verrucomicrobiae bacterium
GATCACGGAACAGTTCGGCGAAGTGGTAGAGATTGCTCAATCCCTCGTCGGGTTTGCGCACGGAACCGGCAAAGACGACCTGGCCTCCCCCGGTCACGCCGACGCCATTGCGAACCTTGCGGCTCGTCGAAGCGGGTTGCAGGACGGGATGGATGCGTCCTCCATCGACGAGGAGAGGTCCCGATTGGGTGGCGAGGATCGGCTTCTCGTTGAGGGCTGCGTAGCGAGAGGTTTCGAGCACTGCGGCAGAGCCGTCCGGGCGCAGGAAGAAGACTCCGTTGGGCTTGAGAAAAAAGTTGTGAACGAGTTCCTCCGGGCTGCGTTTGACGAAGTCCTTCCGGTTCAGTGGAGTGACCTCGATTCCCTCGGAGACGTGCAATCCGGTGGGCCGGAAATTGCCTTCGAAAATGCCCGAGTTCATCGCAAAGACGAGGCGGCGACCTTTTGCCGCAAGGCGGGCTTCGAGTTTGGGAAAGGTGTTCGGCTCGCCGACGGTTTCGGGCAGGAACAGCTCGATTTTGACTTTCTTTGGATCGACGCGGTAGATCCAGAAACTGGCACCGGCATGAGGGATCGTCTCACTGCGGAGGACGGGGGAAACGATCAGCAAACAGGAGACGAACAGGGTCAGGCGCACGATCATACCCTCTCATGCTCGGCCGGAAAACGTTCGTCAAGAGGTTTGCCTAAAATCGTGAATGACCAACCACTGAAAACACGGAAGACGCGGAAGACGCGGAAGACGCGGAAGACGCGGAATCAGAGAGAAGAGAGAGAGATTGGATGTGTTCACTCACTCAATGAATGAATTTCGATTCCGCCGCATTCCCTTGATTTGTCGATGGATTCGGGGTGTTCCGTGGTTCCCCATCTTCGGATTCGGGATTAGGGACGCAGGACCACTTTCAGAAGACCCTCGGCATTCCGGTGGAGTCGGTGAAACCACTCCGCGCCGTCCTCGAGGGGGGCGACCGCAGAGAGGAGAGGTTCGACCCGGATCTGACCGGAGGCGACCGCCGCAACGGCCTCTCCATACTCCCCGGCGGAGGCGCAACTGCCGAAGACATTCAGCTCGCGGGTGACGAGAGCCTGGAGCGGGAAGGGGACTTCGGCCTTCAGATTGCCGACGCAACTGATGCTGCCGCCCTTGCGCACCGACTCCACCGCGAGCCGGATGGTGGGGCCCAATCCGACAACCTCCAGGGCGTGGTCCGCGCCGTCGGGGTGGCCGACGGATTCGCGAACCCGGGCGGGCACATCGTCTCCGGAGCGCAGGGCGACATCGGCTCCGAGTTCCTTCGCGAGCGCCAGTCGCTGTTCATCGATATCGACGGCGACGATGATTCCGGCCCCTTTCATCCGGAGCGCCTGGATGACGAGCAGCCCGATGAGTCCGGCTCCGACGACGACGGCGGAGTCGCCCGACTTCAGGGGGAGTCGATTGACTCCGTGGAGGGCTATGGAGACGGGTTCGGCGAACGCGGCGTGTTCGTAGGAAAGGGAGTCGGGAATGGGGTAGAGGATGTGTTCGGGCACGCGGACATATTCGGCGAAGGCTCCGTGGCGGCGGTAGTCGCCGCAGGAAACACCCAACACGTTGCGCTCGGGGCACAGATTGACCTGTCCGGCGAGGCAGGAAGGGCATCTGCCGCAGTAGACAGTGGAGTCGAAGGTGACTCGGTCGCCCGTCTTCCATCTCCGCACCGCCGATCCGATTTCGGCGATCTCGCCGGCGGCCTCGTGTCCCATGACGATGGGGGGAATGCGGCGTCCCGAACTCCCGTCCATGCCGTGAATGTCCGAACCGCAGATGCCGCAGGCCTTCACCGCGACGAGGACTTCGTTTTCCGCGATTTCGGGTTGGGGAACCTCCCCGAATTCGAACTGGCTGGAGGCGGTGAGTGTGAGGGCTTTCATGTTTGGAAAAATTGGGACTTGAAGCGAACCAGTACGCGCAAGAAGGTGCCGCATCAATCCGAAACCCGATCCGAGTCACCGGCCCCTGACATGAAAGCTGTCCTGCAAGGGATCTCCCTGATGCTGTTCGCCCTGCTGCTGACGCAGTGCGAGACGATCGACTCGGGCCTCGCCGGATCGGCCGGCTCGGTGACGGTGACGGGCACGATGTTTTATCCGGACGAAAAGGGAATCACCTACCGCGTGCCCACCGGAGCCCAGATCATCGGAGCGGGGGGGACGGATTGCGTCTATCTCATCGAGAACGGGGGATCGGTCGTGGCGCATTCGGGCACGGGAAACAGTTATCGGGTGAAAAGCGGAGGACATTTCCGGGGGTTCGCGCATCCGGCGACCAATTGCACCGTCACCTACGAGGCAGGCGCGATTATCGAACAGGAAACGACGGGCACGGGGACGACCTTTGTCGGTTCGTGAGGATCGGGGGATCAGGCTCTCCCGAGGACGAGGACGAGGTCGCTGTATTCATCGTCGAAGTGCCGCGTTTCCTCGGGATCGTGACGAAAATCGTGGCAGGCGAGCACGGTGAAGGCTCCGGATTTGCGAAGGAGGCGTTTCAGTTGCGCCGCAGTGTAGGAACGCACTTCCCAGTTCGTCTCCTGCTCATGGATTTCTCCGTTTGTCAGGGTGACGCGCAACCGCGAACGCATCGGCTCGCGCCGGGTGCCGTGGGGTGCCGGCCAGGTGCGGGTGTTGCAGGTCACCTCGATCCCGTCGCGGGAGGCGACCCAGCGCTCGTGTGATGGTGTCTTCCGGAGGGGATCGCTGAGATGGATGCCCAGGACAAAGATCCCGCCCGGCTTCATCACCTCCGCGACCCGCGCGAGGCAGGCGAGGGCACCGGCTTCGTCGAGGAGATATTTGAAAGTGCTGACGAGGCAATGGACGAGGGCGAAGTACCGCTTTCGCGGAATGCGGAAGGACTCCATGCGATCCTGCCAGAGCATTGCATCCAGACCTGCGGCATCGAGGCGCTCGCGGGCGAAGGCGAGCATGGAGGGATTCAGGTCAAAGCCGGCGGGACTCCAGCCGCGTTCGGCGAGGGACTTGAGCAGGCGACCGCTGCCGCAGGCCAGTTCGAGGACAGATCGTCCCCTGGTTTTCGCATGACGGGCAAAGAGACTTTCGAGAAAGTCGGCCTCGGTGGGCGTGTCCGCATCGAAGATGATGTCGTAGTAAAGCGGCGTGTCGTACCAGTCGAGCGGGACGGGGGCGGGCATGTCGGAAGATAGGGAGGGCCACGGGGCTGTCGAACGGATTTCGAACGAAGCGGAGGATCCCGTTTCCAAGGTTGGGGAAGGGGCGTGCCATTGATCCCGCCTTTGACACGTTTCCAAAGAATCCTACACTCTCGACCCATGAAACCGACCCTCTCGCTTGCCCTTGCCGTTGTCGCCCTTGCCTCCTGCGCTGAAGCGGAGGACGACGAACCCGGTGAGACAGCCAGCAGCAACGGGAAGAAAATCATCGAGGTGCTGCCCCAGGCCCCGGCGCAGCCGACCGGGACGGTGAAGAAGACGGACGAGGAGTGGAAGAAAATCCTCACGCCGGAACAATACGAGATCCTCCGCAACGCGGGCACCGAGCGAGCCAACGGTCAGGTCTATGCGGAGTTCAAAGCTCAGGGTGGAGGCACCTACTACTGTGCGGGCTGCAATGCGGAACTCTTCACCTCGAAGGAGAAGTTCGACTCCCATTGCGGATGGCCTTCGTTTTTCGATCCCTCGAAGGCAAAGAACGTGAAATACAACGTCGACTACCACCTCGGCTATGCGCGCACCGAAGTGCGATGCAAGGTGTGCGACGGCCATCTCGGTCATGTCTTCGAAGGCGAGGGATTCGCCACGCCGACGGACAAGCGATTTTGTATCAATGGCACCGTTCTGAAGTTTGTTCCGTTTGGGGAAGGAGAGTCAGGGGGCTCCGGAGAGGCAGCGGCGAAGAAAGAGTCCGCCGATGACAAGCCGACCTCCTCGTCCGCTCCGAAACAGGCGGAGTGAGGAGCCGTGCGCGGATCCCTGCGTTAGCGGAAGTTCCAGGCAGCGGTTTGGTAGCGACTCCCGCAAAGATCGGAGGCTTCGCGAAGTAGGTCCGAGCAGATATCGGTCGCCAGTGGTTCGGTCGACTCGGCAAGACGCTCGAGGCATCGGTCAATCCACGGGGCGGTGGGGATGCGGTAGGCTTCCGGAAGGCGAAGGCTGCCTTGGTGAATCACGGAGCCCCGCGAGCGGCGCTGCGCCCCTCCGCCGATCTTGAGGCCAGTGACCGGGTCGAGCAGATCCCAGGGCACCGGATGGGCGAAGCAGGGACCGCCCGCACCGGGAGCGGAGGGAGGAGCGAGACTCGCGGGAATGCCGATATCGGCAAGGCTGTCGGCGAAGGCTGCGTGGATCCAGCGGTAGCGATCCGATGCCGGAGCGAGCACGGGGGGGCTGCCGACAGGCAAGGTGAGGAGGAAGGTGAGGTCTTCCCCGTGTTCGACGAGACCGCCTCCGGTGTAGCGACGGACAATCGGCACCGACGAGTCCGGAAGGCCGGTTCCGAAATATCCGATCGTGAGGGCCGGGTGATCCCAATGGTAAAACCTCGCGGCGGCGTTACCGTTCCGACTCGACCAGAGAAAGAGGGCCTCGTCGAGTGCCATGTTCTCCGCAGCCGAACGGAATTCGGTGTCGCGCCAGGTATGGATGCAGGGGAGTTTCACGGAGAAGTTGGGAATTGGCTCCGCCACCGTGCCGCGAAACTCGCAGGGCATATGCAGGAACGGCAGCACGAGTGGTGGAAGATGGCCCGCATTTCCACTCGCGCATTCAATTTTGGCAATTGTTGAGTTGAGTGACTTCATCATTCGACTCCCTTCGAAAGAGGAGCGACTCGTCCATCCGCCTGGCGAGGTCCTCGCCAGGGGCTTTTGCCGGATGGTCGGTCCCACTGGGAACGAGGCTTTCCCAAGCCTCGGGCGGAGCATGGGTGGCTGGAAGAGTGGGGGGCGCTTGGGAAAGCACCCTTCCCTGAGAGTGCGAAGTTTGCGTAGAGGGAAACGCGGCGGGGTTCCTCACTGGGAACGAGGCTTTCCCAAGCCTCGGGCGGAGCATGGGTGGCCGGAAAGGTGGGGGGCGCTTGGGAAAGCACCCTTCCCTGAGAGTGCGAAGTTCGCGTAAAGGGAAACGCGGCGGGGTTCCTCACTGGGAACGAGGCTTTCCCAAGCCTCGGGCGGAGCATGGGTGGCCGGAAGAGT
>CALDKL010000482.1 GCA_937898895.1 uncultured Verrucomicrobiae bacterium
GGTGATCCGCTCCGGGGTGAAGACCAAGGTGCTGATGCTGTCGGCCACGCCGGTGAACAATCGCTTTTCCGACCTCCGCAACCAGCTCGCTCTCGCCTACGAAGGGGAATCGGAAAACCTCAGCGCCAAGCTCAAGACAAAAAACAGCGTCGAAGAGATCTTCCGGCAGGCCCAGGCCGCCTTCACCCGCTGGACCAAACTCGAACCGGAGGAGCGGACCCCGGAGGCCATTCTGGCAGCCCTCGACTTCGAGTTCTTCGAGCTGCTCGACAGCGTGACCATCGCTCGGTCCCGCAAGCATATCCAGGCCTACTACGACACCGCCGACATCGGGACCTTTCCGGAGCGCCGTCCACCCCATTCCTTTCATCCACCGCTGACGACTCGGGACGACGTTCACGATTTCGACGAGATCTACCAACAGCTCAGCCAGCTCGACCTCGCCGTCTACACCCCGGCGGAGTTCATTCTTCCCAGCCGCGCCCGCAAATACCAAGAGTCCTACCGGGACGACCTCGAGGGGATTTCGAGGAACGTGAGCCTGACCGGCCAGCAGCGCGGCATCCGCGCCTTGATGACCGTGAACTTGCTCAAGCGGCTCGAAAGCTCCGTGCACGCCTTCCGAATCACCCTTGGGAAGCTCGCCGCCAACCACCAGGCCATGCTCCGGCGCATCGCCGAATTTGAATCCGGAAAGAACCCGTCCCTCTCCGTTACCGGTATCGACGTCGACGAGTTCGATCCGGATGATGACGACCTCCCCGATCCCGACGAAATGACCTTCGGCGGACGCAACGAAATCGCCTTGGAAGACCTCGACCTGCCTTCATGGAAACGAGCCATGGAGAACGACCGCGCGATCATTGTCGCCCTCGTCGCGGAGATGGAGAAGGTCACTCCCGACCACGATGCCAAACTCCAGCACCTGATCGAACACATCGGCGAAAAGGTCCGCAACCCCATCAATCCCGGCAATCGGAAGATCCTGCTCTTCACCGCCTTTGCGGACACCGCCGACTACCTCTACGAGTGCCTCGCCGCCCGGCACCTCGAGCAGTTTGGCCTTCACACGGGGAAGATCACCGGGACGACAGCCCCGAAGACGACCCTGGGGAAGGGCCACGACTTTCAGGACATCATGACGCTCTTCTCTCCGCTCTCGAAGGAGAAGGCCCTCGTGATGCCCGAGGAAAAACGGGAGATTGACCTCGTCATCGGCACCGACTGCATCTCCGAGGGGCAGAACCTCCAGGACTGCGACTACCTCATCAACTACG
>CALDKL010000483.1 GCA_937898895.1 uncultured Verrucomicrobiae bacterium
CCATGGGAGAGGAACTCCGGCTCTATATTCCCGATCCCTCATCGAATCTCATCGCCGCAGGAACCCGCCTGAACAATACGGACTACGTGCGCACGCCCGTTCCGGGCAGCGGTCGCAGCGACGAGCAGTACGGTGTGGAGCATCAGTTCCCCGCATCCGGAGTGACTGAGGCAGACGCGGCTTTCACGCCGGAAGGGATCTATCCGGGCAATTCCTTTGGGCTCTACAATATCTACTATGCGGGAGCCGCTCCGGTTGATCCTGGGCCGGTGGTGCCTCCGGTGACCCCGCTGCCACCTGTTCCCCCGGTCACTCCGGCTCCGCCGTTTGATTTCTCTCCCTTCCTCGATGACACCTTCGACGCCTATTATCGCGATCAGCAGATGCTCCTCTACGATGGCTATGATGAGGTGCTCGGGTCGATTGCCTACAGCGACGCGATGGAAGATGATTCTCCGATCGCCACAGGCGGTACCTTCCTCGAAGAACTCCTCGACAGCAGCATCGGTGATCGCCGCTACAGTGAGATCGAACCGGGCAGCGAGGTGCTCGCGGAAGAAGACGATGAGGAAATGTGGCGCCGCAAACGCAACGCCTCGCGGCAGGTCGGCAAGGGCTCGCTGACCTACTACGTCTTCGATCCCGGAACGAACCGTTACTCCAGCTATCGCGTCTTCGGTGTCGAACAGTCGCGCCTTTCCGTCACGCAGTGATCCACCACGACAAGTTCATCTGAAGGGCGCCCGCCACGCGATTTTACTCCTCCATTTCCCATGAAAGCCAACCTGTTCGGCAAACGATTCCAACAGCACATTCTCTCCCTGCTCCTTCCGGCTTTTGCCTTCACCGGAGGCCCCGCCGGGGCGAATCCCAGCGGAGGAGTGGTGGTCCACGGTGCCGCCGACATCGCCCGTGTCGCTGCCAATCAGTTGCGGATCCACCAGCAGAGCAACGCGGTGATCATCAACTGGCAGGATTTCTCGATTGGGCAGGGGCAGCTCACTCGATTTGTCCAGCCAAACAACGGCACCGCCCTCAACCGAGTCACCTCGGGAAACATTTCCCAGATCCACGGTCAGCTCAAAGCCAACGCGAATGTCTACGTCATCAATCCGAACGGGATCGTCGTGGGTCCGAACGGAGTCATCGATGTCGGCGGCAACGCGGTGCTCTCCACCCTCGATATCGACAATGACGATTTCCTCAACGGGGGAGCCAATCGTTTCTATGGCGATTCGCGGGCGGGAGTGACCAACTTCGGCACGGTTAGCTCGGCGGGTGGTGATGTCGTTCTCATGGGTGGATTCGTGGACAACCAGGGGCAGATCGGAGCCCTCAACGGCACTGTCGCGATCGGAGCCGGTGGCGACATTCTCCTCCAGGAAGGGGCTGCCGGAGCCACGATCTCGGTCAAAGGGGGGTCGGATTATGAGGGCACCGGAATCGACAACCGCGGCACGATCCGCAGCGCCTCCGCAGAACTGAAGGCTCACGGAAACGTCTACGCCCTCGCGATCAACAATGGCGGGACGATTCGGGCGAACGGAGCGGACCGCCGCAGCGGCCGTGTCCTCCTGCGGGCTTCCGGGGGAAGCTCGAACATCCAGCTCGGATCGCGCTCTGCGGTCTCTGCCACGGCTGGCACCGATGGGGGTGAGGTGAACATTGAGTCGGCAGGTGGCAACGTTGCCCTGGCCGGGGGGATCGAGGCCAATGGGGCTCGTTCGGGAGGCGTGGTGTCCGTCGTTGGACGCCAGGTGGAACAGGCTGCAGGTGCGAGGGTGGAAGCGAAGGGGAACACGGTTGGGGGTTCGGTCGCCATCGATGCGTCGGATTCTCTGGCGGTCGGTGGAGCGGTCCGGACGGATTCCGCCTTTGGCACTGGTGGCCGAGTGACGCTGACCGGGAATACGGTCACCCTTCATGATGGGGCAAGCGTATCCGCCACCGGCAAGACTGCGGGCGGGACGATTCTCGCGGGAGGGGATTTCCAGGGGCGCGACACCGGTCTGCGCGAAGCGGAATCGACTCGGGTCGAGTCCGGTGCCTCCCTCACCGCCGACTCATTCGGCGGCAAGGGCGGGAGGGTGATCGTATGGGCCAACTCCGACACCCTGTTCGAAGGCGAAGTTTCGGCGAAAGCCACGGGGTCGGTCGGAGACGGCGGGTTTGTCGAAGTCTCCGGAAAGAAGGATCTCTCGTTTGACGGGGTGGTGGATGTTTCCTCCGTGGGAGGCGATTCCGGGGTGGTGCTGTTTGATCCCGGCGAGGTGATTGTGGGCGGGACCGGATCCTCGGTCACGATCACTTCGGTCAACACCGCCCTTCAGACCGGGGCCCATGTCCTCATCGCCACGGAAAGCGGGAACATCACCTTCAGCAGTGTCGGAGGCGGGGGCGACGTCAACGATGGTGCCGAGGCCAACAATCGGCATTCCGCGATCCAGTGGACAAATTCGAAATCGAGCTTCGGGGCCTTTGCTTCCGGATCCATTGTCGTGGGCAATCACATTCGCACCTCGGGGCAGGGATCGATCAACCTCATCGCCGGATGGGACGGGGCGGAAAGCGATGTGATTCTCACCAACAATCCGCAGGCCGCCTGGGACAGTTACGTGGCCCAGGGTGCCTTCGGACGCAACGGGGGCAGTGTCTTTGTGGGCTATTCCGCCATGGGGAGGCATGTGGAGGTGGGGAGCCGCTTCGGTGACACCAACATCGCCGGCTACGATATCTCCGTGACGGGGTCGGGCACTGCTGCCAACAACCGCTATGCGATGATCGGCTTCCACGATGGCGGGCAGGTCTTCGCACCCCGCTTGAATCGCGGTACCGACGGCGGAGCGACCGAGATCCGCCTCGATATGAAGGTGGGTGCCCCTGGAGGTACGGGTGCCTGGCTGCTCAGCGACGGGCGCAATTCCGCCACCTTCGCAAGCAATCAGGCCGCCGCCGGGGTGGGGGACCCCATCGTTGCGGTCGTCGGAAATGCCTTCGGTCAGGAGGTCGACCTGAATGGAGACGGCATCGCGGATGGGGTTCGGGGGATCAACAGCACCGGGATCGTCGCGGACACGTTCATTCCCTATGCCAACCACTACAACAGCGTCACCTCGGGGAACTGGTGGTGGCAGCGCATTGAGGCCGCCGGAAGTCTGGAAACCAAAGACCCGCTTGGGTTGGGGGCTCTTCGCCCCGAGTACGGAGCCGGGATCGGAGCGAACAGCACCGTTGCCGGTGGCCTTGTTTCACAACTCGATGGCGCGGACATCAACGTGCTGGCGAAAGGCAGCGTGATGGTGCAGGCCGGTTCCGGAAACGAGGCGGTGGCTGCGATGATTGGTCACGGCGGACCGAATCGCCCTTTCAGTACGGGACATTCGATACGGGAGATCGGCAACGAGGATATCACCAATTCCGCGTTCTCCATCACCGGAATCGAAGGGAATCAGATGGAGCGGAGATGGAGTCTCAACGGCGGAACCACCGACCGGGCCACCACGTCCATTGCCAGGCTCGCCCCGGTCTACGGGAACATCAATGTGTATGGCGGCATCCGCGACAGTGCCGGAACCGCTGTGGATCACCTCGCCGGAGCGGTGACGGCCTCGGTGGGAACCACGGGCAATGTCGTGCTTCGGGCGGCGCAGGGATTCGACACAGGGGCTCCCTCCACGAACTCGGTGGCGCAGATCGGCCACGGCGGGATCGGCCAATTCGGTGAGTACAATGGCGATATCCATGTGGAAACCGGTGGTGCCATCTCGATCGAATCGGGCGAGGCGGTGCGATCCGCTGCGGCCATCGGGCACACCTTTACGGACTATGCCTTCTGGAACAATACCAACGTAGCCGATCAGCAACTGCGGTTCTTTGCCACGGCAGTTGATTTCGACAACTCCAATCTGCGAAGGGGGGAATTGTTCTCGGGGGCAGTCACCACGGGCTTCAATCCGGCGACCGATCCGGCGGCAGCGCTGCGCTACAATCTGACGAATTTCCCGGACAACGGAGTCAACGGAGCCGGATACGCGATCAACACGACCCTCGGCTACAGTGTGAATCAATACACACGCTCCCTCGGCGGAGGTGTCGCCAACCAGGGGGCACTGAACCTCGGATCGATCAACCTCGCTCCGACAGGCAGTATCACGGTGGCTGCGCTCGATGGATCCATCGTCAGCGGGTTTCACGGCGACGTGACCGTGATCGCCCGCACCGGGGATATCACCCTGAAGAGCTATCAGACCGAGGGGGTCGCCGGAAACTTTGCGAGGGAACGGCGTTTTACCGCGATCGGACATGGGGGAACCGGTTTAGGGTATGATGTCGTCGGATCCGGATATCAGAATCTGCTCGGGGGAGGCTCAACACCCGGCAACGACGGACGCGACATCGTCAACTACCATATGCCCAACGGCACGGAGCTCCAGACCGGCTCGCGTGCCGAATACGGGGCATCTGGGACGAGTGTGGTCCGTTACCTGGCCTTCATGTCGATTTCCGGTGATATCGATGTGCAGACGGGCGGGAATTTTTCGATGCAGGCCGGAAATGATATCTATGACTACAGCCGAGTCGGCCACGGGGGTGTCGATCTGGCCGATTTCGAGACTTCGTCCTTTGTCCTTGGGGATATCCGGGTCCGGGCTGCCGGGAATGTTTCCGTGATCGGCGGAGGCAGTGTCCAGCCGATCAACCGGACCGGGAACTATGATATGCTGGCCTGGTCGCAGATCGGCCATGGTGGAGTTCGCTCCGGATTCCTGGGTTATCTCGGTGATATCGAGGTCAATGCCGGGGGCAACGTGCTCGTTCGCAATGGGGCCTTCAGCTACACCTTTGCCAAGATCGGTCACCAGACATTTGATGACCGCGGCCAGTCCGGTGGACTGTTTTCGCGCGAAGAGGATTTCCGATTCGATGGAGCGCGTACCACGATCACCTCTCAGGTGACCTCTGCGGCGGCCTCGGTTACGTATGCCTCGGCGAACGGACATCCCGGATCGGTCACGGGTTCAAGGGACATCGCCGCGATGGGCGCGGGCAAGCTGGTCAATTCGGATCTCGCTTCGGCCAACATCACGGTGAACGCGGGAGGATCGGTCACCCTGGATCACATGCAGGGCGGCCTGCGTCAGCCCGTCGGCAAGTCGGACGCGAGCATCACCAACGTGAACAACCATACCCTGGGCGTGAGAACGGACAACTCCTACGCCCAGATCGGGCACGGGGGGATTTCCACGATTGCCTACAACCCCAACAACACGGCCACCAACTACCAGAACAAGCATGCCGACATCACCGTGACGGCTGGTGGCGACGTAACTCTGGAGAACGGGGAGGGATTGAATCGCTGGTCGCGGATCGGTCACGGTGTGGGACGCGGGGAGCGGGTCGATGACTCCGCGTTGCCTCTACCGGGGTATTCCCGATCAATCGAATTGGCCGGGGATTTGAAGGTGACGGCCGGTGGCGATATCTCCATCAATGCCGCTGCCGCTGCCGCCAATGAACGGATTGAAAACTCGAACGCACTCTTCCCGATGGGGGATCCATCCGAGTTCAACCCGGTTGTGATCGGGCATGGCGGGATCGACAACAACCTCGACCTCGTGGTCCTGGGCAAAGGCGAACTCGTCAATGGTCTCCCCGCTTCCTCCAACATCGAGGCTACTGCGGGGAGGGATCTGAAAGTGATTGGCGGCAATGGCTCCGACATCTCTTTCGCACAGTTGGGGCATGGGTTCGCCTCGGACCAGGGAAATGACGCATCGCGACGGATGGGGATTGCGACCGGATTTACCGGAGATATCCGCGTCCGGACGGGACGCGATCTGCTGGTGCAAGGAGGGGAAAACGCCTGGGTGGAGACCGCCGGAAGTATCTCGGGGACCGGTCGGTCCGTCACCGGTGCCTTTGCCGTGATTGGAAACGGAGGATTTCAGATCGACGCCCCCTCCAGTGGGGACATTTCGGTGTTCGTGGGGCGCGATGCGAGGGTGATCGCCCAGCAGAGGACCGATGTGGCGACCACCACGGCCGGCACTTTCGTCTATTCTCCGATCATCAACCCCGACACCGGTGCGATCGGATCGGCCTTCAACTTTGCCAAAATCGGACACGTCTCCGTCGAAAACGGTGCGCGCCTGGCCAATACGGGCGACGCGGTCTTCGACGCCAACCAGTCTGGGGACATCACCGTAGTGGCCCAGCGGGATCTGACGGTGCAGGGAGGTTCCACGCCCGATGTGGACAACCAGACGATCTATGGAGCCTTTGCCCAGATCGGGCACGGCGGTCCCGCCATCACCGGGAATTTGAATGGCGACATCACCGTGCTCGCGCAACGCAACCTGGTGGTGAGCCGGGGAAGCGAAATCAGCTCCGGGAGCGTCACCACCCGCGCCCTGAACAACTATGCGATGATTGGCAACGGAGATTTCCTCCACGATGTCGATTCTTCGAACGGGGCATCGCTCTTCCGTCAGGTCGCTCGGGGGACGAGGGATGGCAACATCGATATCGCCTCCGGAATGCACGCCACGTTCAGCAGTGCCATGGTCGGCCATCTCGATCCCGCTCTTCTCTTCCAGGATACGAGCGGTGACACGAGGATCGCCGTCAGTCGACTCAATCCCTTTTACGGTGGGCGTGGGGTGCTGACGGCAACGAACGGAACGGTCTTCACCAGTGGTGATTTCGGGGTCGGCTCACGGATGGAGTTCTACATTCCCACCCGCTCGAACAACAATCTCGATGCCACTACCCGGATCAACGAGATCACTTCGACCTTTGTCACGGCACCCGATGATTTCGCGGCTCCGTTCAACCGGGCGAACGGTGCCCTCGCCGGTCGTGCCGATGAAGTCTACCTGGCACCGGACCTCTGGTGGGATCAGAAGGGCCAGGGGGCCTCGCTCGGTATCCCCGGTGGCGGCTACTTCCCGTATGATGCCTCGGGCAGTCACGGAGGTGCGATTGCGACCGTGACCAGTCCGGGCGGATTGCCGGAGTTGGTCAGCCTGACCCCCGGGGATCTCGGCTCCTCGGCTGCGATCTATCGGGATCTCAATGGGGTGAGCGGGTCCGGACTCTATACGCTCTACTACGATGCGATCCGGGAATCCCTCCTGCCACCCGTTGTTCCCGTCGATCCTCCGGTGAATCCGGAAGTACCGCTCCCTCCCATCGTCTTCGACTTCTTCGGTCTGCCTTTCCGGGAGACCTACGATGCCTTCTTCCGGGAGGAAGAGCTTGAGGATGGCATCGCCGGGGATGGATCCGAACTCTATCCGCTGCTGGCTCTGTTCGAGCGAGATGAAATTCTCTCGGAGGGAGAGGAACCGATGAGAGTCGAAAACGCGCTCGACAACCTGTTTGGCGACCGTCGCGACTCGAACTCGGAGGAAGAGCATGATGAAGAACGCCGGAGTCGCATCGCCCGGGCTCAGGCCGGTGGTCCTCTCGGGATGAACTTCTATGTCTTCGAGCCGGGAACGAACCGGTATTCGAGCTACCGCGTCTTCGGGTATCAGGTCGGCTCCTTTCTTCCTGTGGAGTGAAATATCAAGAATTCCAAGAAGAACTACGGGCAAAAATCGGAAGATTCCTCTTGCGAATTTGGGTCGAAGATTTCAAGATCGATGGTGGAGAGGTGAAGTTTCCTCACCGCCTCTCGTAACGCCGCTCTGAATGAAGCCCTTCTTGTCCAGTCACTTGATTCTGTTGCTCCTTCTAATGAATGGAGCGAGTGCCCGGACGCAGGATGCCGAGCTTGGCGGTCTGCCTCCGTTGCCCGAACTGGATATGGGGGATCCGGAGCGCAAATTGTCCTGGCGCGAGAAACGAGCGATGAACAAGCGCCTCAATGAAGAGCGCGAAGAAGAGAATTCCTACACCCGGATGCCGGAGGATGCCGGGCATGCGACCTTGGGCCAACGTCTCTCGGCCGCAACGAACCAGCCCAGGAAAAAGCCGGTTTCCAGTCAGATCACGGTGGCGAATTCGCTGCCGGGAGGGGAAGAGGGGATCACGGCGAGTGGATCGCGCCTGCAGCCCTTCGGCGATGAGAACTACTGGGGGGATCTGCCTCCGCCCACTCCGGAGGAGACCCTCATTGATCTCCCTCCGATGCCCGACTTGCGCACGCCCGACCAGGTGACCCGGCGGGAGCGAATTCGTGATCTGCGAGTCGCAAAATACGAAGAGAGGAAGGCCGAAATCGAGGCAAAGCGTGCCGAGAAGGAGATGCGTGAGCGTGCCGTGGTCAACCGACCCTCTGCCGATCCCTCCACCGCTCTGGTCCAGGTCGAATCCCAGTCGATGAATGGGGCTGGTTTTGTCGGCAATCAGGAAGCGCCTCAGACGGTCGATCAGGGAACCCTCAAGCCATTCAACGAGGGATCGACCTACTACAAGGACAATCAGATGGTCTACAAGGGGCACCAGCCGGATACCAAGGCGGAGATTTGGTGGAAAAAAGGCACCAACGAACAAGGAGGTCCGGTGGAGGCGCAACCGAAGTGGCAGTGGCGCAACCCCTTCTTCGAAGCCAATGACGAGATTCAGCCGGTTTCTTTCGGACCGGCAGACGGTCGTCACGGAAATCATTCCGCCGGGGCATCGGCGACTTCGGACTCCACGCCGCTGACTTCGGATCTCCGGGGCATCCGCGTGGTCCCCACCACCCGCGATGTCGTGAAGTCTCCCGGGTCGTTCTCCGGAGTCGTCACCGAAGGGGTCGATCTGCCGCCAAAAGTGTACAACGTGCTTTCTTCGAAGGTGGGCCAGTCCCTCACGATGGGAGGTCTGAACGAGATGGTCCGCGAGGCCGTCCTTGCCTACCGGAAGAGCGATCTTCCCGTGGTCGATGTGCTGGTGCCCGAGCAGGAGATCACCTCCGGAATCCTTCAGTTGGTCATCATCGAGGGACGCCTCGGGGATGTCATTGTGGAGGGTGCGGGCGATGCGGAAAGCCGATCACTCGCCCGTCAGATCCGGACCGAGCGTGGCGAGGTCATCCACGAGAGCGACCTTGCTGAGGACCTCAACTGGATCAACAAACATCCGAATCGCCAGGTCGATCTCGTCTTCAGCCCCGGTGGGGGGTATGGCGAAACCGATGTCATTCTTCGCAACCAGAGTTCGAAAGATCTCATCGGATATCTGTCGCTGGAGAACTCCGGGAACGAAGTGCTGGGAGAGGATCGCGCTATTTTCGGACTCTCCTGGACCGGGCCACTCTTCCTCGGGATGGATTCCATTCTGAGCTACCAGTTCACCACGAACATGGACAGCGATTCTTCGCTCTACGGGCATAGCGGGGTTTTTGCCTCCTACCTGCCTTGGCGTCACCAGGTGACGATCCTCGGGGCCTATGTGGAGACCGAGGCAAACATCAACAACAATGGGGTCATCTTCGACAACGGCGGAGACAACAAGCAGATCAGCGGCCGATATGGCATACCGCTTCCCAACATCGGACGTCTTTCGCATGAGTTTGAACTGGGCATGGACTTCAAGTCGAGCAACAGTGCCCTCGCCTTCAACCAGGTGCAGGTATTCGACACCACTTCCGAAATCGTGCAGTACAATCTGGGATACAACATCGTGGCACGCGACAACACCGGGGTCTGGCGTCTCGATTCGGAAGTCGTCAACAGTCCCGGTGACAATACGAACAAAAACACCGATGCGATTTTTGTGACGCAGCGCGCCGGGGCCACTGCGAATTACACCTACGGTCAGGTCACCCTGGAACGCGATCAACGCCTCGCCCAGGGCTGGTCCGCCTACGGACGGATTCGCGGTCAGGGTTCGAATGCGAACCTCCTTTCCAGCGAAATGTTGGGTGCGGGCGGTTACGACAGCGTGCGCGGGTGGGAAGAGCGAGTCGTCAGCGGCGATAGTGGGGTGGTGGCATCCGGCGAACTGCGCACCCCGATCTTCTACCCCTCCACCTTCATGGGCTTCCGCAACGTCGAGGATGGAGCCTATGGACTTGTCTTTGCCGACTATGCTTCAGTGTCCGCCCACGATCCGCTCCCCGGACAGGTGGACGCCGAACTGGGCAGCGTGGGTCTCGGTTTCCGTTACAATCGCGAAAACTGGTTCTCGCTGCGAGTCGACTATGGTTTCCAGGTGACCGAGGAAGGGTTTGATGACGGAAATTCCGGTCGCTGGCATGTCGGTGCCACAGCGACCTTCTGATTGGGGTCTTCTAAAGAGTTTCCGTCGGCCTCCCGGTCGCAGGGAAGGGCGCTTTCCCAAGCGCCCCCCACCTTTCCAGTCCCCCCAAGAACCCGCCC
>CALDKL010000484.1 GCA_937898895.1 uncultured Verrucomicrobiae bacterium
GAGCGCCACATAGCGGCGTTTCACGGCCTCGCGCCAGGGCGTGCGGACTTCATCGTGGGCGGAGCTTTCCGACATGAGCACGACCGGAATACGCCGGGAGAGACTCCAGCGCAAGGCAACAAAGCTGGCGCGTGTTGACCAGCCGGAGATAAAACACACCTCCGGTCGGAAGCCCGAGACCAATTCATCGAGACCGTGGACGAGTTCATGGATCGGGATCGTCGCGGCTCCGGGAGTCCGCTGGAGCGTCACCTGGCGGATTTCCTCGGGCAGATCGGGGGATTGCCATCGGTATTCGAGGCTGCGGAGGCGGACCTGCACGGAGAGAATCTCGTGCTTCGTCCCCGCCGCTCGGATTCGGGCGAGGTGATAGGGACCGAGGTGATCAAAGAGGACGGCGATCCTCATGGCAGGAAACCGCATCGTGTCGCAGGCTCATTCCAGCTCGGAAAGGTCGCGCTTCTTCGCGGGGGCAAGAAAGGCAGCGGGCCGTGCCGCCGCCGTCGGGAGGGATTTGGCGACCGGGGGATTCTCGAGGGCCGAGATGGACTCGATTGAGCTGTCGCCGGATTTCGTGCGTTGTTTTCGGGGCACCCGTGCATAGAACACCGCGAGGCCGAGGAAGATCACGTTGTAGGCCATTCCCGGCAGGAAGTCGACGGTCTGGTGCGTCACCGAGCGCATCGCCGAGGTGGACAACTGGATATACAGCAGTTTGGCCAAGAAGGTGTTTGGCTGCAGGCTCGTTTCCCAGAGGCTGCGAAAAATCACGGCGAGCAGCGCGAAAAACAGGCAGCCAAAATAGCCGAATTGTTTGAAGGAGTCGCCCATGCCGGTGACGGTCGATCCTTTCATGCGTTTGAAGGTTCGTATCCCGATCTCGGTTTCGTCGTCCTCATCCCCCCCGGCATCACCACTCATTTTGTCGAACATCAGCGATTCCTTGACCCCTGCCCCGACCAGTTGAGCGGGAACAAAGCGGAAAATGAGTTGATCCCAATAGGCAGCCCCAAATTCGTAGTCCGAACTTTGGGCGGTAATGTAAATGAGTACGGCTGCGTTGCGTAGTTCGAGGACGGACTCTTCGGTGAGGAAACGATTGAAATTGCCAATCAGGTCGATCCTACCGGCGCTTCGAACCCCTTCCAATGAGACGGCCGAGCGATATTTTGCGGTCGCCGGGATGGCAAGCATCGCAAACACAATTCCGCCCGCGATGAGTAGGCGCTGTGGCACAAAGCGACGGTGGTAGAAAAGGGTGAGGCCGATCGTGAGAACAAAGAGGGCGGTGGTTTCGCGCCGACCGGAGAACACAATGGCGATGATCGGATTGAGTGCGGCAAGGAAAGAAACGATCCAGGCCAGGGAATTCCTTCGGGTTAGGGCGGTGAAAAGCGAAATGGCAAATCCCGGATACACCAGCTGGGAAAAGAAGTGATAGATCGTCACTCGCCCCGTCCAGGTGCTGCCGCCCATCTCCTCCACACTCATCTGACTGATGAGGAATCGGAAAAAGATGCTCACGAGGACGAAGATCGCTCCCACATGAAAGAGGCGGTCGAGATTCACGGGAGTGCTGCCCTGTCTTGTGATCCATTGATTCGAGGGGATCCGGTACCCAATCGCACATGCCGCCAGGCACAGGTTGGTCATGATCATCACCGGAGTCAGCGATTCGAGCGGAGCCGCCCCTGGGTGGCGACTCAGGGAGATGACCTGGGGAAGGATAAAGACGGTGAAGGTAGCCGCCATGA
>CALDKL010000485.1 GCA_937898895.1 uncultured Verrucomicrobiae bacterium
AGGCTGGGGTCGGCGATCGGGTCGCGTAGATTTTTCTGTTCGAGCCAGCGCACCGTCTGGCCCGGCCAGAGCCGGACATCAAATGACTCTCGACAATCCCCGTTCTCCCAGAGAGGGAGGGGTGCGGGTTCCTCCTTCTCCCCCGCCTCTGCCTCGCTCCTTGCCGGGGAGGCACAAATCGTGGCCAAGGGCAGAGCAAAAGCAAAGCCGCCGAGGAAAAACCAGGAGAGAGAAGCAGAGAAGCGCATCCCGTGGATAGACTCTCCCCGCAGACTCTCGTTCAATTCCTCGGGTGGAGAGTGCATCCAAACGCTGCCCTCTCCCCAAGTGCAAACCGATTCAGCTGCCCCCCGCGTCGAAAGGGGGAGGGAGAAATGGAGGAGATTTCCTCTTGTGAACGCCTTGACATCCTCGACAAGCGACATAGATTCCCGTCCCTCGCGTCGCGCCTTGGGGTCTCGCAGGAGAGATTGCCCCGATTTTGGTCGCCCAGCCGACCAGACAACCCGACCGCGAAAACCACATTCCGGATATGAAAACCTTTTCCGCCAAAGCCGAAGAAATCGAGCGTCAGTGGCACGTCATTGATGCCGAGGGCCAGATCCTCGGAGACGTTGCCGTCGCCGCCGCGAACCTCCTGCGTGGGAAGGGCAAGCCACTTTTCACCCCTCACGTCGATTGCGGCGATTTCGTCGTTATCGTCAACGCGGACAAAGTTCGCCTCTCCGGGGCCAAGGAAGTGCAGAAGGTCTACACCACTTTCTCCGGCTATGTCGGCGGACAAAAGCGTGAGACGGTCGCCAAACTTCGCGAGCGTCGTCCCGAACGTCTTTTGGAGCGCGCCGTCCGCGGCATGATTCCCCACAACCGACTGGGTCGTGCTATCTACCGCAAACTCAAGGTCTACAACGGCCCCAGCCATCCGCATGATGCCCAGCAGGTGAAGCCCTACGCCCTCTGATTCCTCTCTCCTTTTCTTCTCCCATGAGCGAAACTTACTCCGCCACCGGTCGACGCAAGACTGCCACCGCCCGAGTCATCCTCGTTCCCGGCTCCGGCCAAATCACGGTCAACAAGCGCCCCTTCGAAGATTACTTTGGCACCCTTTCGCTCCAGAACAAGGTTCTCCATCCTTTTCATGCGGCCAATGTTGCCAATCAGTTCGACGTGACCATCAGCGCCAGCGGCGGTGGGGTCAGCGGTCAGATTGGCGCGATCCAACTCGGCATCGCCCGCGCTCTCCTCAAGAGCAATCCGGAACTGAAGACCGTCCTTCGCGAAGATTCGCTTCTCACTCGCGATCCTCGCAAGAAGGAGCGTAAGAAGGCCGGGCAACCCGGAGCCCGCAAGCGCTTCCAGTTCTCGAAGCGCTGATTGGCGCGTCCTGGGCGGTATTTTTGGTGGTTCGACATTCGCTCTGCGAATCGAAGTTCCGTGGTGGGATCGCTTTGCGAAAAAGGCAGAGGTCTGGCGCTCGCCTTCGTCGCAGGATTCACTTGCCGACGGTCTTCTCTTGGAGCAATCCGATCAGGGAGCTTTGAGAAACGGAGACAGCAGATCGATCACCTTTTTTCCCTGATCGATGAGTTGATCGGGCGTCGTTTTCCCTTCCCCGGGTTTGAGAATGCCTTCGGCTGCGTCGAGGACACCGCCGGGCAACTCCGTGATCACTGCTTCGCCGGCCGCAGCGATGAGGCGTGCGCTGAGATCCTCCTTCGGCTCGGCGAGTGTGCCGGCCAGTTTCATCGGAGTCCAGAGGAATCCATCGCGGTCTTCGGTGAAGACGAGCCGCTCCGCCCCGGGGATCCAACGCATTGTTCCGGGAGTGACTCCGATGCGCAGATCTCCGGCGATGCGGTCGGCGACGAGATCGACCTGACCTTCGATTCGCACGAGTCCGTCGGATTGGACCACCAGATTCCGCAGTTCGATCCGTTCGCCCTCTCGCTTGAAATCCGTTTTGGCCTGATTGAGGACGAGTCGTTCGAAGCGTTCCGAGCGCGTGTATTGAGCGATGCGTTTCAGCACCGGCACGGAGGTGATGACTCCGTCCTCGAGATGCAATGTGCCTTCGCAGACAGGAGCGTTGGCGGCTCCGGTGAGGCGGACTGGTCCGTGAATCGTCCCGCTGAGGCGTTCGCGCCACTCTCCGGAGACGAGCTCATCGACCTCTACGGCCGAAATTTCGAGTTCCAGATCCAGTTGGGCCGGATCGGCAAAGCGGATCTCACCCTTGCCGTCGACATGTCCCTTTTGGAAGATGCCGAGGGCACAGCGGTCGATGAAGAGATCTTCACCCTTCCATCGCAGGCCGAGGTCGCGGAGGGCGATCTCGGGCAGTCGCGGCAATACGATCGTGCCCCCCGATCCTTCGGCGGCCCAGAAACCGGTTCGAAAATCCGGCTTCAGAATCGCCTTCGACCCGTTGAGCAGAAAGACCTCGCCCTCCGCTTTGGCCACCGAGATGCGGGTGGAAGCGATCCGGATTTCGTCGATGGCGACCCGGTCGGGGAGAAGCTTCGAGAGCCATCCCGGCAATTCGGGATCGGCGGCGGGAGGAGGGGTTTTGGTTTCGACCGATGGCAAAGCGGCTGATTGCCGTGCCGGGCTTCCCTTTCGCTCGGGTGAAAAACGCAGGTCGAGTCGGTTCACCGTCACTTCCGGGATCTGCACGGCGCGATCCGCGATGCCCCCGGCTTTCGCCCGCACGCCGTCGAGAAGGAGGCTGGAAAAGCCGGAGTCCTGGCGCCCGAGTGCCT
>CALDKL010000486.1 GCA_937898895.1 uncultured Verrucomicrobiae bacterium
AGCCTCGCCCCGGGCATTCTCGGAACGGAAGACCCTCAGGGCTTCTCCCTGGGCTCCGGCGAAGGCGCTCGTCACTGTTTCTGCCCGTCCCAGTCGCTCGTAAAAGTCGCGCATCAGTTCGACCGTCATCTCATCCGAGATGGGCCAGAGGGTGGAAAGCACATGTCGAGCACCAGCGGCAAGAAACGCTCGGCGCAAGCCGATGACACCTTCCCCCGTGGCAAGGTCGCCGATCCCCGTCTCACAAGCGGACAGAGTGACGAGTTCCGTTCCGCGCAGATCGAGTTGCGCCGCCTCTGCCGCGAAGAGCCACCCGTCGTTGTCGGCATTGGGAAAACGCGATTGTTCCCACAAACCCACCGCACTTTGTGCACCTGTCAGGGCGAGCGCCCCGCGAAGCATTGGATCGGCATTGCCGCCACTGGCCTTCCCGCCCGAGACGACCGATCCAAAATCGAGATCAAAAAAGATTCCATGGGTCGCCACGTGAATGATCGATGGACCTGAAGCGTCGGCCACGGCACGTTCCGTCGCTTCCCCCGAGGTGAGGAGCGTCACCTTCGTGCCGCTGCCTCGCAGGGCGTCCGCGATCAGATTCGCCTCCTTCACGGCACCTGGTAGGGGCGCGAGATTGACCCGATGGGCACGCGCGATGCCGCTGCGGGCAGAGGTGGCATCGGCAAGCGTCACGACGGCGGAGCCTTCCTCCGTAGCAACCGGTTCCCCCGCGAGTGGCTGGCGATAGTCCGGCCCACCCACGACAACGGCGGAGCCGAGATCGATCCGCTTTTCTCCGTTTTCCCGGCAGAAATCCCGGGCCGAACCAACACAATCGAAGATCCGCTCCTCCCCCAGAAATCGATTCTCTTCGTCGAGGAGAACGGAGAAGGGAACGAAGTGGAGAGGCCCGTCAGGACACAGGACGACACGCGCTTTTGGCTCTGCCGTCGCGGCGAGCGGCTTCCAGACCAGGTCGTGGAGCTTTCGCGATGAGGCCTCGAGGTCGGTGGAAGCCTCGGCACGCGCCGCCGGGTCTCTTGCGGCGAGATAGGCATCGACCGATTCACGGAAGCGAGTCACCGCAATGCGTATCATCTCGGCAGTGGCGAGTCTGACCCATCGCACCGTCTCAGACGTGATCTCGAAAGCCCCGATGTAGGATTGATCATCGAGATCGGTTGCGACGACGAATTCAAAAAAGGGCTCCCCTTCCCCAAGTCGTTTGCGCACCTCCGCGAGATCCATCGGTCCCCTATCCGTCAGTGAATCCGTGTCACCTTCGAGCAGGAGGCTCTGGATCCGCTTCACTTCCTGCCGCAGGGTGACGAGCGCGGGATCCCCCTCGGGAGGACCACCGCCTTGTTGCAAGGCGAGGGAGACTCTCTGGAGCTGCCGTTGGCGGGCACGGAGTTCGGAGAACCGTTTCTGTTTGTTCGCATCTGCGGAGAGCCCTTGCAGAGCCTTCGCCTCGCGGATGCTCTGGTCCATCACCGTCCCCTTGCTGCGCAGGGACAATTCGCAGGCCTCTTCCGTGTTCCCGGCGGCGAGGAGAATGTGGATGTGGTCTCCGGTTTGAAAGAGACTACCGAGAGCGAGTTTCTCCGCTTCCGAGGCGATCGCAGAGGCATTGCGCAGGTAGGCATCTGCGAGGAGGACCGATTCCCGCACATGGCCCACGGCTTCCGCCACGCGACCTTTTCGCATGGCGAGGCCGGCGAGAGTGTCAAGGATGACGGAGAGATTCCGTCGATCGTCCCAGCCTTGGTTCTTCAGAATCTCCAGGGCACGCCGATAGGCCTCCTCCGCTGCGTCGAACTGGCGCATTTCGCGGCGAGAGGCTCCGAGATTGATGTAGAACAGGGCGAGCTGATGATCCTCGTGGAACCCCCTCTCCTCCATCTCTCCGATGATGGAGGCATAGATCTTCTCGGCCTCGGCAGGATTGGAATCCATCAACAGAATCGCGCGGTTGTTTCGGTAAATCACGCCACTATTGATCCCCCATTCACGGTCCGGATGGTTCGTTGCAATCCGGAGGGCCTCGTCCGCCATGCGAAGAGCCTCGTCACGGCGACCCATCGCCTTCAGTGGAAGGACGAGATTGTTGCAAGCAACCGCATATTCCTCCGAATCGGTCCCGAGTTTTTCGGCAGCGAGTCTGCGGCCTTTTTCGATCAAATCGATTGCGCCCTGTTCGTCACGATAGTGTTTGCGCACGAGCGAGAGATCCTGGAGCAAGGACACGTAGTCCGCCACAGACTCGTCGATGGATTCGAGCCGCTTTGCTCCCTCGGTCCAGATTTCCTCAGCTCGGCCGTAGCGTCCCATCCCCTCGTAGAGCATGCCCCAGTTGCTGTAGACGGCCCCAAACAGGGTGCGCAGTTCCGCATCGGCCCCAACCAACTCGAGAATCTGTCGGTACCAGGCATCGGCCCTCGCCTCGTCTCCGGCGTCGTGGACCATGCGTGCGGTCAGCTCATGCCACACAAATCGCAAATCGGGACGAGGCACTTCGGGCAGGGCTGTGGTCTTCTCCACGAGAGGTTTTGCCGCTGCCTCGATCGCCGCACTGTCGCCACGGTCAGCGAGCAACTCGAGATACTGCGTTCCCAGGTCCATGAGTCGCCCGTCGTATGGCTGAAACAGGGCTGCGGCCCATGCAAAGTGATTTCGGGCGAGGTTCTCGGCCTCCTCCGGCTTTCCCTCTGCCGTCGCAAGGCGGACGAGCAGTTGCCGGGCCGAGACCGATGGCAATTGCTGCTGCCCCTCCGGAGTATCGAGAAGGGAGAGCGTTTCCTCGCAGCGCCGTCTCGCGGATGTGAACTGACCACGGCGAAATTCATCGAAGGCCAGGGTCAGGAG
>CALDKL010000487.1 GCA_937898895.1 uncultured Verrucomicrobiae bacterium
ACAATGCCGGCAACACCTTTCTCGATGAACTCGCGGCATACCGGCATACCCTCGGGCTGCCCGCGCTGTCGATTTCCTGGGGTTCGCTCGCCGGGACGGGTTATGTGGAGCGGAATCAGCGCACTCTGGCCTACCTCGAGACCACCGGGGTGGAAGCCTACCGCATCCCGGAAGTCCTCACCATCCTCGAGCAACAGATCCGCAACGGAAACGCATCGATTGCGGCGGCAAAGGTCGACTGGAGTGCCCTCTCCCGACTCGCCCCATCCGTGGCGGATTCGCCGATCTTCCGCGAAGTGATCGGGGCGCGAAGCAAGGGATCCGGAATCTCGCGGACCCTCCTCCTCGCCGCCTCACCGGAACAACGGCCCCGCCTCGTCGAGGATTTTCTCGCTTCCCAAATCGCGTCGGTTTTTGGATCCGAGGAGGGGTCTCTCGACCGCACCCGTTCTGTCACTCAGCTTGGGCTTGATTCGATGATGGCGATTGAACTGCTCAATCGCATCGAAGGGGAGCTGGGAATCCATTTCCCCGTCGGCAGCCTGCTCAGCGGTCCCTCGATCCGCGACCTTTCCGCCCCGGTGCTTGAGGCACTGATGGCATCTCAAGCGCATTCCGCAGCTGCGGATGAAGGCACCCGGATTTCCCAGGAGTGAGTGGATCAGAAATTGCCTTTCGCCGACACGTCCGTGAAAGCCCGTTCGTGGTTACCGCTGCTTGTGTTGACCCGGCTGCCGCCCCCATCTCCGGAGGAGATCACCTTTGATCCACGGATCGCAGAGTGCGCCCGGCCACCTCCGCGAAAGTTCCGGTGGTCATCGAAGTAGTCGTTGAATCCCGTCCCGGCGTAGGAGACGAGCTTTCCAAGCCGTAGCACATCAGCCTTGGTTACCCTGCCCTTGGTCAGAGTATTGAATTCCGGATCGGGAGACGGACCGTGAATCAACTTTGTTTGCTCGGGTCCCTCATCCACCGGAATCCGGACTTTTCCGGTGCGGTCGAAGGAGTTCTGGATGGGGCCGCCATTGACGCTGAACCTTACGTTTG
This sequence comes from uncultured Verrucomicrobiae bacterium, assembly GCA_937898895.1. Lineage (GTDB taxonomy): Bacteria > Verrucomicrobiota > Verrucomicrobiia > Verrucomicrobiales > DEV007 > Arctic95D-9. The sequence goes on from CALDKL010000487.1 coordinate 1,048, forward strand.
TCATCTTGCCTTCGGCGATGCCACCCGCCTTGCGCAGGATGCGATCCTCGTTCAATGCATCCGCCCGGACGGTGCCTGCCAAAACAAGAACCGCTCCGGCCAGCCCAAGAAACGAAGGAATGTTCAACACTGAGATCGAATGTCTCATGGTTGACGATGGTTTGGGGGTTGAATGAAAAGAGACCACCAAGATCCCGGAGGAATGCCATCCTCGGATCGTTCTGATGAGATCGAACGGTTCAGAAAAAAGCAAGACAATTCTCGAAAAGTTGAAGGAGTGAAGTGGTCCCGAAATCGAATCCAGTCGGGAAAGACCGAATCGATTTGCCTTCGCAAGTGAGAACATGCATTTTGTGGAGGAATTTGGCGAACACGACACGACCCTCCGAGGAGGAACCTCCTTTCCGAATGTCCGAACCAACTCCCCTGCCCCGGCGACTCCTTTCCCTCGATGCCTATCGGGGTGCCGTCATGATTCTGCTCGCTGCGAACGGATTCGGACTGGCCGCAGCGGCG
>CALDKL010000488.1 GCA_937898895.1 uncultured Verrucomicrobiae bacterium
TGTGCTTCCCTTCACCTTCTCTGCGGCTCCTTCTCGAGCCCAGGATGCTCCTCCCGCGCCCCAATCCGCCGAAGCGGCTCCGGCTCCGGACGCGGCGAAGCCAGTGCTCACACCGGCCCCTCTCGCGCCCGCCCCAGGATCTGCGGCAGCGGAGAAGCCGGTGATCAAGGAGACCGATGTATTGCTCGAGGTGGATGGCACACCGATCACGGTGCTGGACGTGCGCGAACTCTTTACCGCCCGCTACGGTCGTCAGTTCGAGCAGATGCCGCAGGAGCAGCGGGCGATGATCGAGCCGCAGATCCAGCAAATGGTGATGAACGAGCTGATCCAGAAAACCCTCCTCATCAATGCGGCGGAGAAAGAAGGGATGAAAGTGGAAAAGGCGGAGATCGAGCAAAGCCTGAAGGAAATCGCCGCCCAGGTCCCCGAGGGCGAGTCGCTCGAAGATTTCGCGAAGTCGGCTGGAGTCAGCCTTGAACGCATCCGGGAACAGATCGCAGTCGATACGAAGATCCGAAAGCTTTATGAAAAGGTCACCGCCGAGGTAAAGGCACCCGAGGCGGCGGAAGTGAAGAAGTATTTCGACGAGCACCCCGAAGAATTCGAGCAAAAGGCAGCGGTGGCTGCCTCGCATATCCTCATTTCCACCCAGGGGATCACGGACCCGACCCAGCTCGCGGCCAAGGAGAAGATTGCCAAGGAACTCCGCGAGGAGATCGTGGCGAAGAAGGGCGAGAATTTTGCGGAGATGGCCACCCTGCATTCGGATTGTCCCAGCAAGGCTCAGGGTGGGGATCTCGGTGAATTTGAGAAAGGTCAGATGGTGCCGGAATTCGAAACGGCGGCCTTCACCCAGGAGGTCGGTGCCATCGGTGAATGCGTGAAAACTCAGTTCGGCTACCATATCATCAAGGTCGGCAGCAAGAAGGAGGCGAAAAAGCTCGCATTCGCTGAGGTGGAAAAGGACCTGGTGGAAACCCTGACCGATCAGCGCAAATCGGAGAAGATGGGCTCCTACGTGAAGGATCTTCGCGAAAAGGCGAAGATCATCCAGACGGGAGCGCCTGCGGCGCCGGGCGGAACACCTGATCCGGCAATCCCCGGATCCCCCTCTCCCAAGGAGAAGGCGGAGATCTGATCGAGGGAGAGGATTCTCTCGTGAGAGACGCAGGTTCCCGTTCGCATCAAGCGAAGCCGAGAGCCCTTGACCCCTTGGTCACGGCCGGCTCTCGCGCGGCTTTCCGCTTCCGTTCCCTGGTGTTGTCGGTGCCCTCCTCGCTGAGAAGAACCTGCTCCTCCAGCAGCACCCTACGATTGTGGGCCAGGCAGCGGGGGCGCACCGATCATCAAGACCGTGCCTTGCGCGAATTCGGGATTGTGGTTTTTCACGCGATTCGCTAGTGTCGGTTGACTACCGGAATTTGCGCAAGGGAACGCGGAATGCCCCAGCGACCTCCAGGAAACACAGTTTCAAGATCAACCTTCTCAGCAAACGGTGCCCTCCGCCGGGCGGACCGCATCCACCTCGTTCCTCCATGAATCCCAGAATCCTCCTCCTGTGCGGAGCACTTGCCGCAACGGTCTTTTCCCGACCGCTTCTTGCCGTAGATCTGACTCCGGACCAGATCCAGTCTCTGAAGTCGAGGTTGCAGTCGATCAAAGACAACCTCGCAACCCACATCACGACGCGGAATACCAGCGCAGCTCAGGCGTTTGCCGCCGCCGCGAATGACCCGCGTGCCGCTGTCGAGCTCTATCTGAATTGCGTCAAGATGGTCGATTATGACCGCGAAGGTCGGCCTGAATCGGATTTTCGCGCCTGGAAGGACGGTCAGAACGACCGCCTTCGCGACCCGCAGGTCATCGAATCGCTCCAGCAGCAACTGCGTTACCTCGCCCTGAGTTGTCAGGCGGCGGAATCGGAAGACAAGAGGCCGGTTTTTGTCGCCCTGATGAATCACGTCGATGCCCTCAGCCGCCTCACCGAACAGCCGACCGGTGCGATCACCCAGTCCGTGGCCAATTCGGTTTTCGCGAAAGCCTATTTTCTCGAGAAACTTCTCGGTGGCAATGAAAACTGGGAACCGGTGCCGATCAACATCGCGGGGATTTATAACAAGGCGATCATGCCCTATCTGCGCGAAAAGGAACCCGCTTCCCTGATGAATGCCTGGGACAAACGCATCGAGCAGCAAACTCGGCTCGTCGCGATGGTGGAAGCGAAAAAGGCGGAGGAACTGCGCGGACTGAACCGCGACGAGGAGCGCCGCACCCGCAACAATCAGGCCAATCAGGGCGGCACGCTCGGACAGCATTCACAGGAGGAATTCAACCAACATACCCTTCCCCAACTGCAGTGGGGCAAGCTGAAGGACATGTTCCTCTACGTCGACCAGGTTGCCGGGGCGAAGGGCATGCTTGATTTTGTCGAAGCGAATTTCAAGCACGAGTTCGGCGAACAGTTCTACCAGGAGTTCGAGGAACTCATCGATTCCGCGCAGGGCGTCGGTTCGGCGCGAATGCCCTCTCCGGCTCCTCCGACACCGAAAACGAACTGAGACCTTCGAGACCTTCGCGCTCTTGGATCAGAACGGAATGTCGTCGTCGGATTCACGGCCGTAGCCCCCCGGCGGCTCGCTCATCGTCGGGCCGTCATCATCGAAGGGACCCGCTGCCGCCGGAGGATTGCTGCGCCGGGCCTCGCCGCGGCCATCCCCCGGGGAACGCCCTCCGCCGCCCCCGCCCGAACCCGGCCTCTCGAGCTTCCAGGCATTGAGATTGACGTAGTATTTGCCCTTGAACTCATTGCCCCGGATGTCGAAGTGGACCTTGATGGGATCTCCAATCGCATAGTCGTCGAGGAGGGTGGCTTTTTCCTTCACGCACTCGAACTTGATTGACTGCGGGAACTTCCCGTCCGCGACTTCGATGACAAACTCTCGTTTCGAGAAGCCACTCGGGAAAGTCTGGGTGTCTTCGATGACCTTGACGGTCCCTTCCAATTCAAAACTCTGTGCCATGACGCTGCTCCGGTAGGGCGAGATATCGCCCTGTTTTTGCGGGAGGAAAAGGGGAATTTCAGGCCTTTCTCAGCCCCCGATGAGCCGATCGGGCGGAGCAGAGGGCGCAGGAACGGGATCGCGACCCTGGCGTTTTGCGTTCAGTTCGGTGATCTGCGTGTTCAAGGTGCAGAAATCATACAGCCAGCCGATCACAAAGAGGCCGCCGGTGACGAGGTAGAGCAGCCCGGTGAACCATTTGCCCATGTAGATCCGGTGAATGCCGAGGTAGCCGAGAAAGGTTTGCAGGATCCAGGCCACCGAATAGTCAATTTCGCCCATCTTGTAGCGAAAATCGGCTTTTCGATCCATCCCGGGAATCAGAAACAAGTCCACGATCCAGCCGATCAGAAAAAGGCCGCCGGTGAAAAACCAGATCACTCCCGAGATGGGGCGACCGTAGTAGAATCGGTGTGATCCGGTGAAACCGAAAATCCAGAGGAGATATCCAATCGTCTTGCGGTGGGTGGATTCCATGGAGTCAGCATCGACGAAATGGCAACATTCGCCACTGACAAAACCACCGAATCGATCCGGAGATCAATTCGGGAAGTCGCCGACCGACCCATATGGCACCCTCGTGCCATCGCTCCACGCCGTTGCTCCGCCGAATTCGATCCGGTCTCGCGAGAGGGGTGACCGGAGAAGGAGTTTTGGTCTCGATCCCACCGTTCGGGAAGCTCCAAAGCATCAGCTTCCGTAGGATCGTTCGACTCGCTCGGCGACGTCGCGATATCCGTAGTCGATCGCGTAGATCTGCTTCAGCGCATCGAGGTATTTGGTGTGATTGCCGAGTTTCTCGTAGAGCAGGCCGACATTGTAGAGGAGTTCCTTCTTGGTCTCGTCCATGCCGGTTAGTTCCCCGATAGCCTCTTCGAACTGCCCTGCGGCAAGGTCGGTCATGCCCATGCGGTCGTAGCATTGGCCGAGGTAGTTCATGACTTTGATTCGCAGATTGGGGCTGCGTTTCGCCATTTGAAGGTGCTGAATCGCCTCACGGTATTGCCCGGCCTGGTACAGTCGGGAGCCGAGTTCGTAACGGAGTTCATTGTCCGTCGGATTGCGGTCGACACGCTCTTTCGACTCCGCGATGAGCGTGGCCATCTGTGCCTGCTCGGCCTCAATGAGCTGTTGGCGATATTGCTCGATGTCGGGATGCCCCGGATTCTCCTCGACGAACTGACGGAGCTGATCGAGATACGCCTTGTTCACCGTTTCGCGGATCGAGGCGACCTTCTTTTCCAACGAAGGATCGTTGTTGCTGAGGTGAAGAGCCCACTCGTAGAACTGGAGCGAGGTCTGGAAATCCTCCAGTTGCTCGTAGGTGGCGGCGAGTTTTTTCGTCACTTCGAGGTTGTTCTGGTCGGCGGAATACTCGGCGAGGAGCGATTCGGCCTGGGCTGCGAGCATCTCCGGCGTCATGGCGGCACGGCCCTTGCTCTCCAGTTCCTTGGCTTGATTCTTGTCCTTGAGGAGGTCGCGCCAATCGCCGCTGCTATCCCACTTCTGCGAGGCAATGGAGCCTCGGGCAGTGGCATCCTTGTACTTCTTCGTTGCCTCGAGGTCGGCACGGTTTTTCTCAACGATCTTTCCGTAGATCTCGGCGGCCTTGTCGAAGATCTCGCGCGCCATGTAAAAATCGCCGAGTTTGTGGTAGAATTTCAGGTTGTCGGGATCTCCATCGATGACGGTCTGGAGGGCGAACCCGGCGGTGGAGGGCAAGCCAACTGCCGCTGCGGCCTCGTAGAGGAGTTCGTTGCCCTGGGCATTGTAGGGGTCCGTCGCAAGGACTTCTTTCTCCAGTGCTTCGATCACCTTGAGGGGATCCTTTTTCAACTGGGTCTGGAGCTTCATCACCTTGAGCGATTCGCCGCCCATCTTGAGGCCGCGCTTGCCCTCATTCTCTTTTACGGCAGCGAGTCGGAGTCGCTTGCGCCCCTCGAGGAAGCCAGGTTCCTTGGCAAGAACGGCCTGGAGGAGGCTGATTGCATAGCTCCAGTTGCGCACCTCCATGGCACTTTCCGCCTTGAGGAAAAGCTTGTTCAGATTCGGTGCCAGTTGGGTCTGGCGGACGTCGTCGCGATACTGCTGGGTGGTGTTCGATTCTTCGGACATGGTCTCGTGTCTTCCGCTGGGATCTGGATCAATAAGGAGGGGGGCTCGGCGCTCGCGCGAAACCCAAGGGGGGAAATCATACCACGGTGCGCCGTCACTATTCCAGCGAATGTTCGCGCGGGGCACAATCAAAAACCACCCCGATGGCAAATTTAGGAGTGGATCGGGAGCGCCCCGGACCATTTTTGTCCTGGCTGTGCCAAAAATGGTTGAAATCAGCGCCGCATTCCCGATTGCGGGGTCGTTTCGTCCGCACCAGACTTGCCCATGTCCGGAACCTTGCTTGTTGCCACTCACAATGCCCACAAAACGGCGGAAATGCGTGCGATTCTCGCAGAGCATTTTGCAGAGGTCCGGGACCTGACCTCCTTTGCCGGGATGACCCCGCCCGAGGAATCGGGAAGTACTTTCGCGGAGAATTCGGCGATCAAAGCTCTCGCCGCGAGCCGGGCGATGCCGGAGGCCTTTGTCCTCGCCGATGATTCGGGGTTGGAAGTCGACGCGCTCGGGGGAGCGCCCGGGGTGTGTTCGTCGCGTTATGCAGGGGAGGCGGCGACCGATGCCGCGAACCGAATGAAACTGCTCGCAGAACTCGCGCGGCCGGAGGTGTCCGGGCTCTCTCGCTCGGCCCGCTTCCGCTGTGTCGTGACGGTGGCGCGGGATGGCAAGATCCTCGCGCAGTTCGACGGAGCGGTGGAGGGGCGGATCGCTGCGGTGGAGACGGGGGCGGGCGGTTTCGGATACGACTCGCTCTTTCTCCCCGAGGGCTACGGGGCCTCCTTCGGCGAATTGCCCGAGTCCGTGAAGAACGGGATGAGCCACCGGGCTCGGGCTCTCGAGAAGTTTCGGGAGTGGTTGAAGGACAGAAACTGAGAAGGCGCGATCTTGTTCAGAGCCGCCTCGCGACCTCCTTCGCGAAGTAGGTCAGGATCATGTCCGCTCCGGCGCGTCTGATTCCTAACAACGACTCCATCGCCACGGCTTCCTCGTCGATCCAGCCGTCCTTCGCGGCGGATTTGATCATGAGATACTCTCCGCTGACCTGGTAGGCGGCAATGGGGAGGTCGAAGGCCTCGCGGAGGGCGCGGATGATGTCGAGGTAGGGCCCCGCCGGTTTCACCATGAGGATGTCGGCCCCTTCGGCGGCGTCGAGTTCGGCTTCCCGCAGCGCCTCGCGCCGATTTGCGGGATCCATCTGGTAGGTCTTCTTGTCGCCCGCTTTGGGGGCCGAGTCGAGGGCACCGCGAAAAGGACCGTAGTAGGCGGAGGCATACTTTGCGGTGTAGCTGAGGATGGAGACCTCTTCGTGTCCGTTGGCATCGAGGGCGGCGCGGATCTGCCCGACCCGGCCGTCCATCATGTCGCTGGGAGAGACCACGTCGGCCCCGGCGGCGGCATGGCAGAGTGCCTGGCGACAGAGGATGGACACGGTCGCGTCGTTGAGGATCTTCAGGTCGCCGGAAGGGGTGTGTTCGACGATGCCGTCGTGGCCGTCGGAATTGTACGGATCGAGCGCCACGTCGGTGACGACCGCCATGCCGGGAAAAGAGGACTTCACCGCACGGATCGCCCGGGGGATGAGGCCGTCGGGATTGTGGCACTCCTCGGCCCGCGGAGACTTGAGGGTATCTTCGATTTTGGGAAAGAAGACGACGGCGCGCACCCCGGCCTTCCACGCCTCTCCGACCTCGCCGAGGAGACCCTCGAGGCTCCATCGATGGCAGCCGGGCATGGAGGCGATGGGCACGTTGTCAGGCTCGGCGTGGAGAAAAAGCGGATAGATCAGGTCCGCCGGATGCAGGATCGTCTCCCGGACGAGTCCACGCACGGATTCGCTCTTCCGGTTGCGGCGGGGGCGGATGGGCAGATTCAGTTTTTCGGACATAAGTCGTATCCTTCCCGGTTGTCTTTGACCTCCCACCCGAGGGCGGTGATTTCGGCGCGGAGCCGATCGGCCTCGGGCCAGTTCTTTGCGGCCTTGGCCGCTCGGCGTTCTTCCGCGAGGGCGATTACCTCACTCGGTGCCGCGGCGGACTCTCCTTCGCCTGCGGCGGGCAGGATCAGCCCGAGGGCCGCGAGGACACGGTGGAAACCGCGCCGTTCGCGTGCTGCCTCCTCCGGGGACAGGGAGGAGGCATCGAGCGCCTTGATTGTCGTGAAGACCCGGCCGAGGGCTTCGGGGGTGTTCAGATCGTTCCGAAGAGACTCGAGGGCACTCTGGAAAGAGGCTTCTTCGCTCGCCGCGAGGAGATCGTCGTAGGTGGGCGTGTCAGGATTGCCGCTCCGCTCCGAGAGCGCCGCATCGAATTTCGCGAGCCGCTGCAGCGCCTGGCGTGCGCCGAGGAGGGCGGGGAACGACTCGTTCCCTTCCGCATCCTTAGCGACGAAATTGAGCGGTTGCCGGTACTGCGCCGAGATCAGCACATAGCGGAGTTCCGCCGGGGAGAATCCTGCCTTTTCAATCTGATCGAGCGTGTAAAAATTGCCGAGGCTCTTCGACATTTTCCCTCCGTCGACGAGCAGGTGGGTGAGGTGGAACCAGTGGTCCGCCATGACCTGACCGGTGCAGGCCTCGCTCTGGGCGATCTCGTTCTCATGGTGAGGGAAGACAAGATCCACACCGCCGGAGTGGAGGTCGAAACGATCTCCGAGGTATTCACGGCACATCGCGGAGCACTCGAGATGCCAACCGGGGCGTCCCTGGCCCCAGGGGCTTTCCCAGTAGTTTTCCCCGTCCTCGGGCCGACGAGCTTTCCAGAGGGCGAAGTCGGCGACGGAGTCCTTATCGTACTCGTCGTCGACCACCGCCCCGGAGGCTCCCTCCTTCAGTTCGCGATGCTCGAGGCGGGATAGGCGACCATACGCCTTGAAGCTCGAGACGCGGTAGTAGACCGAGCCATCCGACGAGGCATACGCGTGGCCTTTTTCCATCAGTTCCGCAATCATCGCGATCTGATGGGGAATGTGGTCAACCGCGCCTGGCTCCAGGTGCGGACGAAGCAAATTGAGTTGATCGCAGTCGGCGTGAAAGCGGTCGCGCCAATGATCGGTGAAAGCCCGCAAGGTCGTGCCGACGGCCTGGGAATCCCGAATCGTCTTGTCGTCGAGATCCGTCAGGTTGCGCACATGGAAGGTCGCCTGGCCCGAAAGCTCCAGGCTGCGCCGAAAGACGTCCTGGAGCACGAAGGTGCGGAAGTTCCCAATATGGGCGGGTCCGTACACGGTCGGTCCGCAGCAATAAAAACGGAAGGTCTTTCCACCGCGGGGCACCAAATCGCGCACCGTGCGGGTCATCGTGTCGAACAATCTCATCATCGGCAATTCCAGGGGAAATCGGGAAAAAGGAACAAAAGGACGGCGCAAGCCCCGATTTTGCAAGGAATTCACGTTTTGAACGGGAAAGTGCCGAATTCGGCAAAATTCTTATTTTTTAGAAAAACTGCATTATTAAGAGTCATTTGTTCAATTTGGTCTTTCCACGCTGACAAAAATTTGTTACCGTGTCGTCCCGTTTTCTAAAATTTTCTCCTATGGCCCTGAAACTTGTGGTGACAACGAACGTCGATGGAGACGTTTTTGAACTGCTTCTAAAAAATCCACGGTACTCGGTGGGGAGACGCAATGACAATGATCTCCGGGTCAAGGAAACCTACATTTCGAGTTACCATGCCGAACTGGTTCGAGGAGAAGACGGCGAGTATTATTTGTCCGATCTCGATTCGAGCAACGGCACGTTTCTGAATGGTCGCCGGATTGTCTCGAGGGAACTCGTCAAGGCGGGTGACTTTATCAAATTCGGCATTCTCAAGGTCGCAGTACAGGAGCATTCCGACGGAGAGCCCAAAATCGTCTCCCTGAAAGACCGCCCCGCCTTCGCGAAAAAGAATTCTTCGAACACCGCCGCCATCGCTGTGGAGAAGTCGACTGGCCCGGTCGCCACCCTCGTCGCCACTCCTCCCGCTGCGGTCCCGGATCGGGCGACTTCGGAACATCGGCAGGATGAACTTGCGAAAACGATCCTGGAGAAGGATCTGGCCGAGTGGAAAGAACGGTTTCAACGCGAAAGCGAAAAGGCGGCGAAGGCCAGGAGCGAGGTTTCCGAACTCGAAACGAAACTCCGCGCACATGAGGAGGAACTGTCCGGTCTCCGGGCGGAATGCAAAACTCTCGCGAAGCAGGCTGAAGCAGGGAAGACGCTCGACTCCTCCCTGAGCGAGCGCGAAAGCGAACTGAAGGAGGTCCGTCGTCAACTCGAATCCGTTTCCGAGGAACTGGCTGATCGTCGACGCGAAAATGCCGCCCGGGATGCCGAACTCGAAACGCTGCGTCAATCCATCGCCGCAGCGGAGGGCGCCGTCCGTGAGCAAAGCGAGAAGCGTGCCGTCGCAGAGCGCGATCTGAAGGCAGCGGCGCTGGACCTGGAGTCGCGCATGGCCGAACTCGCCGCCGTTGTCGAGGAACGCGATCATCTCCGGGACAGCCTCACCTCGAAAGAAGGCGACCTGGCCGCCTCCGCCAAAGAAGTGGCGAAACTTGCTCTCCTTGCCACCACGGTCGCGACGCTCGAGAGTCGACTGGCTGACGCCCAGGCCAGGACCGAAGAGAGTCGTGTCGCCTGCGATACCCTCTCTGCAAGCCTGAGGGACAGC
>CALDKL010000489.1 GCA_937898895.1 uncultured Verrucomicrobiae bacterium
CTCACCAGCGGCACACCCACCGTGCCTGTCCATTCGCTCAACAATCCCGGCCCGGCGAGCGGTGACTTTTTCGGACAGTCCGTGTCCATTTCAGGCACCCGGGTGATTGTGGGAGCTGACTCCGACGACACTGGAGCAGCGGATGCCGGGAGCGCCTATGTGTATGACCTCACCAGCGGCACACCCACCGTGCCGGTGCAGACACTCAACAACCCTGGCCCGTCGAGCCGAGACAACTTCGGCTATTCCATGGCCGTCTCCGGCACGCGGGTGGTGGGAGGAGCTTACAATGACGACACCGGATCGGCGGATGCGGGGAGTGCCTATGTGTATGACCTCACCAGCCCCACCCCCACCGTGCCGGTGCATTCGCTCAATAACCCTGGTCCGGCGAGCGGTGACAGGTTTGGCAATTCCGTGGCCATCTTCGGCACGCGGGTCGTGGTGGGTGCTTACAATGACGACACCGGAGCGGCGGATGCCGGGAGTGCCTACGTGTATGATCTCACCAGCGGCACCCCCACCGTGCCGGTGCAGATTCTCAACAACCCCGGTCCAGCGAGCAGCGACTTATTTGGGTGCTCTGTGGGTATCTCCGGCACACGGGTGGTCGTGGGGGCGTGTGCGGATTCCACCGGTGCAACGGGTGCCGGGAGCGCCTATGTGTATGACCTCACCAGCCCCACCCCCACCGTGCCGGTGCATACCCTCAACAACCCCGGCCCGGCGAGCGGTGACAGGTTCGGCGAGTCCGTAGCCATTTCCGGCACCCAGGTGGTGGTGGGGGCGAGTTATGACGACACTGGCGCGGCGGATGCGGGGAGCGCCTACGTGTATGACCTCACCAGTCCCACACCCACCGTGCCGGTGCAGACACTCAACAATCCAGGTCCGGTGGTAGGGGACAGGTTTGGCAATTCCGTGACCATTTCCGGAACGCGAGTAGCGGTGGGGGCACGTTATGACGACTCTGGCGCGGTGGATGCCGGGAGCGCCTACGTGTATGACCTCACCAGTCCCACGCCCGCCGTGCCGGTGCAGACCTTCAACAACCCGGACCCGAGGAACGGTGACTGGTTTGGCAATCTCGTGAGCATCTCCGGCCCGCGGGTGGTGGTGGGGGTGATCCGGGACGATCCCGAAATAGTGGATGGCAATGCCGGGAGCGCTTATGTGTATGACCTCGCCAGCCCCACACCCACTGTTCCGGTGGCCACTTTGAACAATCCCGCCCCGGCGGCAGAGGATGCGTTTGGCTGTTCGGTGGCGATTGACGACACCACGATCGCCATCGGGGCGGATCACGACAATTCCCCGCAGAATGATAAAGGCAGCGCTTATCTCTATGGTCCGATCGACGGAGACAATGACACGCTGCGCGATCCCTGGGAGATCACTCACTTTGGCTCATCGTATGGCCACGGGGCCCTGGATGACTTCGACCATGACGGCTACAACGAACTGCTCGAACTTGGCTTTGGCCTCGACCCCAGGGTGTCCGACCCCGGCGGCATTCCCGGACTGACTCAGGAAGGGGGCTATTTGACCTTGACTATCACCAAGCAGGCGGGGGCGGCATACGAGGTGCAGAGCGCGGGCACATTGTTGCCAGCGCTGCCGGAATCCTTCAGCCCAGCGAGCACGACCATTCTCATCGACGACGCCACGACGCTCAAGGCGCGAGACAACTTCCTCATCAGCGGCAGCCCCCGACGCTTCATCCGCGCCCAGGTGACGGGTGCGCCGTGACCGTGTGCCGCGCGGAGCCAAGCGGGGGCACTCACCAGGGGGCACGCCGAAGCGAGTCGCGGTAGAAGGGGCATGAGAAAAACGGAGGGAACGTGTCGGGTCTTTGTCAGGCCACTTCAGGGTTTTGGTGGCCAACAGAGTCACACGCCCACGCTCTCCTGATTCGAAAACCCGGAACCCAACTGGCTCCAAAAATCATCAGGGGATCTGCGTCAGTCGACGGCGGAGGAAGGTCCTTGCCCCGCCGACCGAGGTCGTCCGGACCCGGACCAACTCGAATCCCAGACCGTCGGGGCTGCGGCTTACGAGGAGGGTGAGAGATGGATTGTCATCCCAGTCCTCAAGGTTGGAGGAAACCTCCACCACCACCGAGAGATCCGTCGCGTTTTTCCGCGCCCGGTAGACGAGTCCGGGAAAGTTCTGCGATCCCACCTCGAAGGAATTCGCCGTCAAGGCGGGGAGCGAGCCGGGATGTTTGGGAAGGCTGCCGGAGAAATACTCGTCGAGATTTTTGTGTCCGTCCTTGTCCGGATCGGCCTCCGGACCCGAGAGGAGGGGATCAAGGAGTTCTCCCGCCGTGAAGTTGGCGTCCGCCCACTCCTCGAAGTCCGTCGGTGGCAGCAAGGTCTCGGCGGAAAGGGTGGTCGAGGCGAGGCGTCGGGCGCGAAGGTCCGTGGCCACGGCGCGCAGCAGCCAGGTGCCGTCGTAGTCGGGTTTCCAGGTTCCGGTCCAGATGTCCCCTCCCTGGGGTGTGCCAGAGGCGACGGGGACAAAGGGGCCGCCGTCGCGGGATCCTTCGAAAAACACGCCCACGAGGGTGCCCTCGAGGGCTGCGGCAGTGGCAGTGAGAGTCACGGCCTGCCCGACGAGCGAATTGACCGGGGCGAGCCCGGTCAATTCCACCTCCAGTTCTGGCGCGGTGGAGAGGCGGACGAGACCGGCACGCCCGCTCCACTGGAATTCGGCAATCCGTCCGCCACCATGGATTCGGTCGGCGCTGTCGATCGCCACGGTGCGAACCGATGCGTGGGTGTTCTGAACATCGAAGAGCGGACGCGTCCCCGGGTGAAAGGAGGCGAGGGAGCCGTCCTCGTTGAGGATGGCGATGCCCTGGCGCGGATTCTGCGAGGGATTGGAAACGGTTCCGGCGGAAAAATCATCTCCGGAGACGAGGAGCCGTCCGTCGGGAAGCGGCACGATCTGCCGGACTCGCGAGTTCAACCCCGTCAGCGCACTGACGAAACCCGGATCGATAGTGCCATTCGGGAAGAGCCGGAAAGGACCCGAACGGAAGGTCGACCCCACGGTGGCGGAACGTTTCGCGACGATGAGGCGCCCGTCAGCCAAAACCTCGACGCCGTCGACCTCGTCGGTGCCCGCCGGTGCCGTGAAGCTCGAGTCGACCGTGCCGTTTTCGTTGAGCCGAACCAGGCCGATCGTTCCCGCAGGAAAATAAAACTGGCCGGCGAGAACGATCTTTCCATCCGCCTGGAGGTCGAGACCGTCCACAAAGGAATACTGGGGCAGCGAATTGGGAAAGGTGCCGTCGACTTGTCCGTCGACGAGCAACCGCACCAAGCCGTAGCGAGTCGCCCCGCCGAAAACGCCAAAGAAGCCTCCGACGTAGACCCGCCCCACGGAGTCCTCGGCAAGATCGTTGACTGAACCGTCGGAGTCCGCCGGTACGTTCCAGTTGGGATCTGCGGTTCCGTTTTCGAGGGTGCCGACCACAGTCCCGGTGCCGAGGAGCAGCGTGCCGTCTTCCCGACGCAGAACGGTTCTCACGGAGTATCCTGAACTCAGCGCGACGTTGGCGTTGAAAGTGGGATCGATCTCACCCGAAGGAAGGAAGCGGGCCGCCTTGGCGCGGGAGACGCCGTTGGCATCGGTGAACGCCCCCGCAGCGAGGAGCTTGCCAGCGGGCAGGGCGACGAGCGCGTTGACATCGGAGCTGGCCGCGTGCAGTGCAGCGTGGACCGGCGGCGTCGATTCGATCACGCCGGTGGCGGCATTGAAAACGAGGAGACCTTTCCGCCCCGATCCCGAAAAGTCGCTGAAGTCGCCTCCGGCGAGGATCTTCCCTCCCCCGACGTCGGCCAGGGTGAAAACGCGGTTGCTGAAATTTGCCCCGCTCCCGGCATTGAAGGCGAGGTCGACCGTGCCGTCCGCCTCAAGTATGGCGAGGTCGTAGCGGTAGGTGGCCAGTTTCTCCGCCGCAAAGTTACCCCCGATGAGGAAGCGTCCCGCAGGCAGTGGGAGGATCGCATCGACGGACTCGGCCCAGACGTTTCCGCTGAAGGAGAGATCCCGCGCCCCGTTGGCGTCGAGCAGCACGATCCCGCGGGTGGTCAGGCCATTGAATTCCCAAAATTTCCCGCCGAGGGCGAAACGCCCATCGCCCAGTCTCAAGAGCGAATGCACCTCGTGATTGGCACCGGCACCGCCGGGATTGAAGGTCTCGTCCCGGGTTCCGTTGAGTTGGAGCCGCACGATCCTGCCGGCCGCGACCCCGGCAAACTGGGTGAAAGCCCCGGCGCAGACGAGGCGGTTGCCTGTGTCGATTTGCAGCGCACGGACCGTGGCGTCAAACCCCGAGCCGGGATCGAAGGTAGCATCGAGGGTTCCATCGGCCTGGAGCAGTGCGACGCGGTTGCGCGAGACCGCGCCCACAGCGGTGAATTCCCCGACGATGGCGAGGCGACCGTCTCCGAGGATTGCGACACCACGAACAGGGCCATTGATCCCATTGGCCGCGTTGAAACTCCGGTCGAGCGATCCATCCGCGAAGAGCCGCGCCAAGCCTCGTCGG
>CALDKL010000490.1 GCA_937898895.1 uncultured Verrucomicrobiae bacterium
GTTCGCTTCTCTATAATCTTCCAAAATGTAAAGATAACCAAAGCAGTTTTCCACCCTGCTTTGATTTGAGAATGATTTCACTCCAGTCTTGCAAATCGTAAGCGTTTCCCGTACTTTTCGCGCCCATCCACCGACCCGGTAGCGATTTTGCGCCTCCGCGTCACGGCACCCTATCCTCCAGTCAGAAAACCCAGGCGAATTCCTGCCATACTCATGATCGTGAAAACCACCCTTGTCGCGGCCGCCTTGTCGGCCCTCACCCTGATTCAGGCCATGGGCGCGTCCGCGCTCGGTCTCAACACCGCAGAATGGAACAAACCGAGTGCCGAAATGGTCGCGCAGGTCGAAGCCATGGAAACGGCAATGGCTGCGATGGCCAAAGGCGAAACGCCCAAGGTCACCATCCAGCAGGCCATCGACAAAGTCCGTGAGCTGGCCGACAAGGGCAACGACAAGGACGCTCAATTCGCGATGGGTTTCCTCATGCAGCAAAGCCAGGGTCAGGACGCTCTCAGCCAAGCACTGACCTACTACAAGCGAGCCGCCGACCAAGGCCAGCTCCAGGCCATGAACAACTATGGCTTCATCCTCGCCGGATCGAGCCAGGAGGTTGAAAAAGTCCAGGAAGGCCTCGGCTTCATCAAGAAGGCCTCGGAAGGCGGGCTCAATGCTGCCCGTCGCAACATGGCCGCCATTTATCTCAACGGTCTCGGCGGCGAAAAGCGCAATCCGGATGAAGCCCTGAAGCTGCTCGATCAGGCTGCGAAGGAGAAAGACGCCCAGGCCATGTTCGAACTGGCCCAGTTCTACCTCGAAACCGGTGGAGAAGAGAAAGTCGACGACGACAAGGCGTGGGACTGGTTGAACAAAGCCGCCGATGCCGGAAATCCGAATGCCCTGGCCACCCTCGGTTCGGTCCTCTTCGACGGCAAGGACTTCGGAGCCCGCAAGATCGAGGCCGATCCGAAGGCGGCAGTGGAGAAGTTCACCAAACTCGCCGATCAAAATGTCCCCGCCGGTCTCCGGACGATGGGAGAACTCTATGCCTCCGGCCAGGCCGGGGTGGAGAAGAATTTCCCCAAGGCACTGGAGTATTTTGGCCGCGCCGCCCAGGGTCACGATGCCGCCGCCCAGGTGATCCTGGCCGGATACTATGACCGCGGGGTCGATCTCGATCCGAAGGACGACAAGGTCGATGTCGCCCCGAATGCCGCCGCTGCCCTCGAACTCTACCGTCTCGCCGCCCGGAACAACATTCCTCTCGCTTTCTACAACGTGGGGATCTTTTACGAGGAAGGTCGCTCCGTTGACAAGGATCCCGCCAAGGCCTTCGCCCACTACCTCCAGGCAGCAGGTGGAAATTTTGCTCCCGCCATGCAAAAGGCAGGGGTGTACTATCTGAACGGTGCAGGCACCCTGCGCGATCCCATTGCCGCCGCAGGCTGGTTCTCCCGCGCCGCTGCGGCCGGACTTCCCGAAGGGCTCCTCAGCCTCGGTGTCATGGCCGAGTCTGGTCTCGTCGGCATCGCCGCCGACAGCACGCCGTCGAAGGCCGCTGCGGAAGCCTACACCCAGGTGGTCAACGCGCCCCAAGTCAACGACTCGACTCGATTCGAGGCTCTCCTGCGCCTCGGTGGCCTTTCCTTCCGCGGTGCCCTTGTCGCCGCCGGTGCGGCTCCGGCTCCCGACTACGAAACCGCCTACAAATACTTCAAGCAAGCGGCCGATCTGGCACCCGGAAACGAACTGGCAGCAAATACCCTCAAGGAAGCAGCGGCCAAGTTGACCCCGGAACAAATCAAGAAACTCGATGCCGCTGCTGCAGAAGCGGCCGCCGCCCGCAAGGCTGCAGCCGCCGCTGCTGCGGCAGCACCGACGACGGGTGGTGCGGCTCCTGCCACTCCCCGTGCCGAGCCTGCCGGAGACGGAGCCTCCGCGACTCCAGCGACTCCCGCAGCAGCTCCCACGACGGCTCCTGCCTCCGGGGCGGATGGAAAAGCAAAGTCCGGTTTCCGTCTCCCTCTCTTCGGTCGCTGATCGACTCCGGGTTTCCCCCGGCGCGATCATTGAACGATTGGGGCCGCGCTCGCAAGGCGCGGCCTTTTTCTTTTTCCCTGCAACAGTGGAATCGGAAGAGCGTCGTGTAGGGAAAGAGTGT
>CALDKL010000491.1 GCA_937898895.1 uncultured Verrucomicrobiae bacterium
TCAAAAGCCGCCGAAATTTTGCAACCCGATAGAAAAAACGAACGAGATCGAGCGCCGATTCAGCCAATGGTCGCACTCCACTGGGAACGCAGCCTTCCCGGGCTGCGACGGAGCCATGAGGGAGTGGTGGATTCTTGAGGGTTCACGCTTCCACCGTTCGTCTGCGGCTTCCGTTTCGTCAAAGTGGCATGCGCCCCTCTATTCAACAACGCATGCCCGCCTTGTTTTCGCTGGAATCTCCCGATGGATTCCGTCATGCTGGAGAAAAGAAAGCATTTTTTATGAGCTTCCGACACTCGTTGCGAATTCCCTTCGTGTCCCGGGTCATCCCGCTCGCCGCGCTCCTTTCCCTGGCCCTGCTTTCCTCCTGCAAAAAGGCTCCCGAGGAAGTTCCAGGGAAGGAACCTGTGAGTCCCCCGGGCCCCGAACCAATAACGGCCCTGCCACCGACCCTTCCTGACCCAGGGACTGGCTCCACATCATCCTCCTCGCGATACAGGCCCCAGACAGGCACCCCCGCCAATGCGGAACCGAATGAGCAACGCGGAAAGACCAAGGACCCGAAACCGACGGCCGGGGAAAAGAGTTCGAAGGAGTACCACACCGTCCCGGTCTATTACGGGACAAACCGGAAGCCGACCGGGTTTCAGGAACCGAATGAATTCTACGGCGTTGAGAGGCACCGTGGGGGGCCGATGGAGTATGGAAAGATCAATGTTTCCATCCCCCTTCACCACACCGTCGGCGTAGTCGAGCGTCCGAAGTGGTACAAACTCGAGTTTTCCGAGGACCCCAAAAAGCATGTCGTCCTGCTCGATCTCAAAACCTTGGACAAGGACAGCTTCTTCGACAGCGTGGACAAGAAGACCGCCGAGGCACCGAAGCGCGAAGTCTTGCTCTTCATCCACGGATTCAATGTCTCCTTTCCCAGCGCGATCCAGCGCACCGCCCAGATTGCCTTTGATCTCGACTTCGAGGGCACAGCAATGGCCTTCAGTTGGCCGTCCCAAGCTGCTCTGGAGGCCTACACGGTCGATCAGGACAACGCGATCTGGTCGGTGCCACACCTCAGCCGTTTTCTCGTCGATCTCCAAGAAAAGACCGACATCGTCGGAATCCATGTAATCGCCCACAGCATGGGCACTCGGGTACTGACTCAAGCCCTCGCACAGGCCCGGGAAGAGGGATTCGATTTGAAGTTGAACAATGTCATCCTGGCCGCCCCTGACATTGACGCCGATGTGTTCACGGAACAGATCCTTCCGAAAATCTCCGGCGTGGCTCAGCGGCTCACGATGTATGCCTCCTCTGGCGACACGGCCCTGAAAGTATCGCAGACGATCCACGGGAATGACCGTCTTGGACTCGGCGGACCCTTTCTCAGATCGCTTCAAGGCATGGACACGGTGAATGCGACGGACATCGACACCAGTCTGATCGGCCACGCCTACTACGGCAGTCACCGCCTCGTCGTGCGCGACCTGCTCAATCTCGTCGTCCGCCATCTTGATCCTCCGGGTCGGGATCTCGTCAAGGGCCCGCTCGGTGAATGGGATTTCAAAGCCGACGCCCTCAAGGAAACCGAGAAAGCGGAGGAAAAAGCGGAGGAAAAAGTGGAGGAAAAGCCGACCCAAGAATCCAAGGAGGCAAGCGCAGAACCGGCGGAAAGGCCAAAGGCCAAGTGACCTTCCGGAGGCTTTCCGGCGATTTCGTTTCCTCCCCCTGTTTCGCTCAGCTCCCTGCCTGATTGATGACGAAGGCACCGAACAG
>CALDKL010000492.1 GCA_937898895.1 uncultured Verrucomicrobiae bacterium
TGCGGTTGCCGCGGGAACATCTCCCTCCCGGGCGCTGGCTCGCCGCTCTCCTCCCGATCACGGTAGGTTTTTTTTACGGTCCGATTGTCTTTGGAGGAATTACGGCCGACAGCCAGTTCAACCTGGACTGGCTCTGTTTTCACTCCTTTCTACTCTGGCTTTGTCTTCTCGTGCTCGAACGTCGATTCCCGCGAATGCCGCTGGTTTTGGTCTCCTCCCTTGGACTCCTGACTCTGATGGGACTCTCGCAGTTCCTCAATCCGCACTGGAGCATCTTTGAGGATGAGCCCTACGAAAGCTATCTGCCCTGGTTGCCCGGATCCATCGAAACGGAAGGATCCGCTTGGTTGCTGCTTCACTATCTTGCAATGATGCTTGCGGGAGTCTGTCTGCGCGACGGCCTTTCCGGCACGCGGATTCGCTGGTATCTCCTTCGTGTAATCGCTCTGGCGGGATGGGTTATCGCAATGATTGGCATCTATCAAAAGGCGGCCCATGTGGAGGGAATGCTCTGGAGTGACCCCATGCCACACGAGCGCAACTTTTTCGCAGCGTTCCGCTATCATGGAAATGCGGCTTCCTTTCTGAACCTTAGCTGGCCTGCGGCACTGGTGGTTTGGATTCGGAGTCGCCTCGCCCGTCCCGGCGGAGTGATTGCTTCGCTCGACCTCTGTGTGTTTCTCATCGTCTTGGGAGCCTTGTTCGTGAATTCGTCAAAAGTCGGTCCACTCCTTGCCTTCGGCGGACTCCTTCTCGCTGCCTGGCTCTTTCGTCGCGAACTCTTCTTCGCCACGACTTCGAAAGTCGGCATCGGTATCATGGTCGGATTCGTGGTTCTTGTCGGTGCGATCATCGCATTGCCGGGGATGGCGCTGGTATTCTCGAAGTGGGATGAACTGCTCGAAGACGGAGGCTCTTTGCACGGGCGCCTCGATGCCTACCGGGGTTGCTTTCTCGCGATCCGAGAGTCGGGAATTTTCGGTGCCGGAGCCGGTTCGTTCGCGTATTTTTTTGTTCCCTACGCCGAACAGATGGAACTCGAGAATTTCTGGGAGCACGCCCATCAGGACTGGCTCCAGACGATCATCGAGTGGGGCTGGATCGGGTTTGTAGCCTGGGCTGTGATTTTTGGTGGTGCCGTCGCCCGCCTTCAGCAGCGTTTGTTGGGGGCACTCCGCTCGGGTCGCACCGAACTGACCACGGGAGCATCGTGGATCGCCCTCGTGCTCGTCCTGATTCATTCCCTTTTCGATTTTCCGCTGCAGATTCCGTCGATTCAATGGCTCGTTGTCTTCTATTTGGCAGTGGCTTGGAGCGACGCCAGAGCGCTTCCTAGAGGAGGTGCGACGAGCAGAGGGGACGATCCGAATACCGCAAACTGAGTGTTTTCCTGATCCGCCGGGTGACGGGATTCCTCAAAGTGCGGTGGACTCTCGCTCGGGGCGAGGCGACGGGCCTGCTCCAGCATGCAGTCGCGCCTCGATCCTGGCAAACAGCCAACCCGCTCCGGCGATGAGGACAAAGGTCAGGGAGAGGGTTACGTAACCGGTGATGTCGTGCACTTTCTGCAGATTGGCGTCGGGATGGGATACCGCGTGGCGAACGAGATAGATCACCCGGCAGCCGTTCATGAGGAAGGCGAAGCCGAGACCGGAAGCAAAGAGAAGAATCCGGGAAAAGGCGGAGAGGCGCAGAAACTCCCCGAGGACGAAGCCCGCGAAGACCCCGCTCTGAAAGGATCGAATTCCGCTGCATCCGTCGCTGACCTGGAGGGGAATGCCGTTGGCGAAGATCGTCTCCCCCGACCTCTCGAGGGGGAGTCCCAGCATCCGATTCACGAAGAGAGCGAATTCGAGAACGCCCAGGGTCAGATTCTGAATGAGGGTCTTCTCGATCCCCGAGGGCAGGGGGACCGCGAGCAGCACAATCACGGCGCAGGCCCAATAGTGCCACACCGTTCGACCCTGGATGAAGAACAAAAGTCCGGCGGTCAGCGAAAGGACGGCAAAGGCGTGGAGGTAGAGGGGGGTTCTCCAGCCCGAATCCGCTCCCTGCGTCAACCGCATCAGCCCGATGAAGAGGATGCTGATGAGGAGAAGGAGGGTGAAGGGAAGGGAACGCGCGAGACGACGCAGGGATCGATCGAGCTGCGCCGCGTCAGGGCCGGTTTCCCGCCATCGGATCAGGAAAAAATAGGGCACGAGGATTGGGACGAGGAATCCGTAATCGTAGTAGGTTCCGTCATTCCAGCTTGGAATCAGAGCGAGCGCGAGCTGAGCATAGAGCAACCCGAGGAAAACCCGGAAGGCGAGGGCCCTCGCATGGCCGCCGGGAGAGTCCAGAGAGGAACGGACAGGGGTGCTGGGAGTGGACAGGGGCATGGGACGAAACCCGGATGACGGGTCTGTGGCTCCCAATCAATACCGCTCCACGGGCTCTTCAAGTGAGAATCGATCCTCTTCGGTCGCGTGGTTTCCGGGTTGTGGTCGGACCCTGCCGCTTCATCGATCCCGGCGCTCCCGCTCCATGAGTCATGTGCGCTTGCTCTCGCCGCAGATGGAGCCTTCGTCACAAACTCGGGTTGTGGTGGTATATTCTGAACATGAACCGACTCCTGATTCGAATTCTACTCTCCCTCACCCCTGCTTTCGGAGTTTCGGCTCTCGACTATCAGAACGACATCCTTCCGATTCTGAAGGACCATTGTTGGAAGTGCCACAGCACCGAGGAGGAGGCCAAAGGGGATCTTGCCTTCGACGATCTCAAAGCGATGGCGGAGATTCATGTGGCGGATATCGGGATGATTCGGCCGGGTAGTCCGGAGAAAAGCGACTTCCTCGCGAGGATGAAGCTGGATGAGGAAGAGGAGGACTTCATGCCGAAAAATGGCAAAGCCCTGCGACCAAGCGAACTCACCAAGATCGAGCAGTGGATCCGGGACGGAGCCGTGATCGATGCGAAGAATCCGACTGCGGCGGAAACAGCCCGGTTGGATGCCGCGAAGGTGTCGGAAGCGTTCTGGCCTTGGACAAATCTCCAGGGCACGGTGATCCAGGCAAAATTCTCGGGACTCGCAGGCGAGGCGGTGAAAATCACGCTGAAGGACGGGCGCACTTTTACCGTTCCTTTCGAAAAATTGAAGCCGGAAAGCGTGGCCCAAGCGAAGAAGCTCGGTGGGGCACCGTGATTGGCAGCGCCCCGCTTGACGGCGCTCGTTGTCGTGGCAGGGTGCGGCATGGGATTTTTCAAGAAGCTCTTCGGATTGGGTCCGCGCAATCCCACGGAGACCTTTCCCAAACGCCTCGTGCCACCGCAGGTGCTCTGGGATCATTTGCAGCGGACGATCTGCGGGATTCCGATGCCCTCGCCGATTGAGGCACTCGCGCCTCTCGGTCCGGCGGAGGAGTTCAAGGCGCTCAACGAGACTTGTTTTGTGCTGAGTTACCCGGATATCGGGCTGGAGCTGGAGGTGAACAAGGGTCGGATGATCTCGTTCCTGCTTCGTATCTCGGAAGAGCCGGGAGAGGAGCTGATGCCGGGAAAACCATACGCACGCCCCCTCCTGTTGCCCGGGGCGCTCTTGCTCGAGCCGGCAACTTCCCTGACAGAAATTCAGAAACATCTCGGCACTGGCCAACAAATGATGAAGGACGAAGACGAGTGTATCCAGGTCTTCGAAAGCGGCCAGGTCTGTCTCGAAGTCGCACACACGACGGAGGGTCGCCTGATCCGGATCGAGGGATACGACAATCTTTCGTGAACCGGTCGGACCAGGGAGACACAGAGGTGGACTTGGCTCCTTCCGGGGGGGCGGCGGTCCTGCAGGTATCGGCGAGGCGGGCCGCTCAGGTCGTCAGGCTCGCTTGCAGGAAAAACACTCCCGCGCCCGCGAGGTAGCCCAGCGCCGCCCACAGGCTGATGTGTTTCAGATACCAAAGAAAATCGATTCGTTCCATCCCCATTGCCGCCACTCCCGCCGCCGAACCGATGATGAGACAGCTTCCTCCGGTGCCCGCGCAATACGCAAGCAACATCCAGAACCTCGCATTCATTGGGTCCTGATACATTTCGATCCCCGCTGCGACCAGCGGCACATTGTCGACCACCGCCGAGACGAATCCGATCACCACGGCAATCAAATCCCGGTTTCCGATCACGGCGTCGAGTTGGTGGGCCAGGTTCCGCAGCACACCGACCGAGCCAAGACACCCCACCGCCAGGAGAATTCCCAGGAAAAACAGTACACTCGACATGTCGATCCGCTTCAACAGAGTCATCAGTCCCGTTGAAGTCCTCAGGGTTTCGTCGCTCCTGGCGTGGACCAACTCCGAGACCATCCAGAGCACCGAGAGCGACAGGATCATCCCCATGTAAGGTGGAAGGTGGGTTGTCGCCTTGAAGACGGGCACGGAGAGCAGTCCTGCCAACCCCAGAACGAGGAAGAGCATCTTCAGCTTCGGATTGACCAATGCCGCCGGATTGTCCTCCTTTTCGGGTTGCGGGTCGATTGTCCCTTTTACCACAAATGACATGCCCACGAGGGGCACGATCAGGCAGGCCAGACTCGCGAGAAATAGATCCGCCATCACCGGCACGGTACTGATTTTTCCTTTGATCCACAGCATCGTCGTTGTCACGTCGCCGATCACCGTCCACGCCCCGCCCGCGTTCGCCGCGATCACCACCAGGCCGGCGAAGATCATGCGATCCCGCGAATTTCCGAGTAGTTTCCGCAGCAGTGACACCATCACAATTGTCGTCGTCAGGTTGTCGAGCACCGAACTCAGGAAAAAGGTGATGAATCCCACCAGCCACAGCAGGGTCGATTTGTTTCGCGAGCGGATTTGCCTCGTCAGAATCGAGAAACCTTCGTTCGCATCGATCATCTCCACGATGGTCATCGCGCCCATCAGAAAAAAGAGGATGCCCGCGATCTCGCCCGTCAGGCTCAGCAACTGGCCCTCCACCAGGTAATGGATTGCCGGATGCGCCTCGCCCTGGAATTCCGCAGGGATCGCCCCCGGCGGGACCAGGCTCTCCGCCCCGATCGCGTAGAGCGCCCAGCAGACCGTGCCCATCAGCATCGCCGTGGCCGTCTTGTTCAGTCGCAGGGGGTGTTCGAAGGCGATTGCGAGATAGCCGACGGTAAAGACGAGGATGATGGCGGTGAGCATGACGCGGCAGAGGGATTGAAGACGGGGAGCGTGTGGATGGCGGTGGCCCGACGGCTTTTCCCCGGCAGGGGGGAGTCTGGCCCAAGGGACAAGAGACGGGCAAGCAGATTCTCCTTCCGATTTGGGTTTCTCTGCTGAATTCGCTGGCACATGGCTCTACGTTTCGCTTCACTGGAGAGATCCCTTTCCGGCTCCGATTCCATGCGTGTCTTGTTTTTCATTCCGGTCGCTTCCCTTTTGCCCCTCGTCCTCTCAGCCGCTCCGCCAGCGGACTTGCCGAAGTTCGAGCCACAGGTGATCGACGAGGCAGTGGAGATCGGCTACGGGCTGGCCCTTGGCGACGTGGACGGCGACGGGGCAATCGACATCCTCCTCTGCGACAAGCGGGAGATTTCCTGGTTTCACAATCCGGACTGGAAAGAGGAAATGATCGTGAAGAATCTGACCTTGCGCGACCACGTCTGCCTCGCGGCGGCGGACCTGGATGGCGATGGCAGAGTGGAACTTGCCGCCGGAGCACAATGGAATCCCGGCGAGACGAGCAACCAGGCCGAGTCAGGAGCGGTATTCTACCTGCAACGGCCCGCCGAGGCAGGGGCACCGTGGAATCCGGTGCCGCTGTTTCACGATCCGACGACGCACCGGATGCGCTGGGTGCCGACAGAGAATGGCCACGATCTCGTCGTCCTGCCCCTGCACGGCATCGGGAACAAGAACAACGCGGGGGATCATTGCGTCAATGTCAGGGCCTATCGGGTCGAGGCGGGGAAGGCGGGCGATGCGGCGGCGTGGACGAACGTGGTCCTCGGGGCGAAGCTCCATGTGGCGCACAATTTCGACCTGCGCGACGGCCATCTCTATATCGGCGGGGCCGAGGGCATCGTGCGGGAAAAAGCGGGCGGTGGTGAGTCGACCGTGCTGATCACACCGGAGAATTCGACGCCTCCGACGCGCGGCGTGGGAGAGGTCGCCAAGGGAGCAGACTTCCTTGCGGCGGTGGAACCCTTCCACGGAAACGACCTCGTTGTCTATCGAGAGGACGGTGGCGGCAAATGGAGCCGCGCCCTTCTCACCGACACCCTGAGCCAGGGACACGCCCTCGGGGTGGCGGATTTCAACGGCGACGGGCGGGAGGATGTCGTCGTTGGTTGGCGCAATCCGGACGCAGAGGGCCACGTGGGAGTGAAGCTGTTTTACCAGAAGGCGGACGGGGGCTGGTATCCGCCCTTCTGGGTCGCTCGCGACCTCGTCGCTTCAGAGGATCTGAAAGTGGCCGATCTCGACAAGGACGGGCGTCCCGACCTCGTCGTATCGGGTCGCAGTTCGAAGAATCTGGTGATCTTCTGGAATCGAAAGTGAAGCAGACCAGGGCGGGCCGAA
>CALDKL010000493.1 GCA_937898895.1 uncultured Verrucomicrobiae bacterium
CAGCCAACTGCAATGCTCGATATCCGGAGAGAGTCCCGTGCAGATCAGGGGCAGTGCGTAGCGGGCCGCAAGTGGCTCGGCGAAGGACCAGGGGCCGTCGACGAGGAGTTTCACCTGAAACTGCTTGTAGGTTTGGTTGGCGAGACTGGCGACGGCATCGTCGAGTTTCGTCACATCGGTGCCCTGGTGAATGCGCAGACCGACGGTGACGCGAGCTTCGGGATGGCAGAGGGAGGTGCCGGTGAGTTCGGCGAGGATGCGCCGATGTGCCGTGGCGTAGTTGGCCCCGAGGGAGAGATCGGCGACCGAGGCGAGGCAGTCCACCGGAGAAAGTGTCGCTGCCTTCAGCAGAGCCGCGTGAGCGAGTTTGGCGAGTTTCTTCGGATTCGCGTGCCAGTCAATCAGGTATCCGTTGCGCCCGTTCCGGATGGAATCGGCGATGCCGCAGGTCTTCGTCACGACCACGGGAATGCCGCAACTGAGTGCCTCGGCGGCGGTGAGGAGGAAGCCTTCTTTTTCGCTGTTGCCGAGGAGGACGTGACAGCCTTCGAGACGGTGACGGTAGGCAAAGGGATTGAAATCGAGCGGACGCAGGTCGAGACGGTCGGCGACACCGAGCTTTGCGGCGAGAGCGCGAACCTCGGCGAGCGTTTCGGCCTGGACCTTCTGGGTGTAGGCCAGTCCGGCGGTGTCGGAGCCCGTCCAGGCTCGGATCACCATGCGTGGCTCCTCCGCCAGCAGATAGGGCAAGGCGAGGATGCCCTTGGATTCGAGCGGGCGCCCCATCCAGCCGACGACCAGACGCCCTTTGGGATCGCTGGTCGCCTTGGCCATGGCAAATTCGGAGACCGGCGGAGCGAGCACGCCCAGGACACGGTGTTGTTTCTCCCTCGCCCAGCCCGCATACCGATCGAGAACTTTCCCCGAGACCCCGGCCACGGTCATGCCGTGGAGGGAGTCATACGCTCGCTGGATAAAGCGCCATCCCGCGTCGTCCCACGAATGGAGCACGAGCGAGGTCGGACGCTGCGGCAAGCCGGAAAGATCGCCATAGCTCAGAAACCAGGAGGAGGGATTTGCGGGCGCTTCGCGGGTCACCGCACCACAGGAAAAGCCGTGTGCCTCCGCCGCCTCCAGCAAGGGCATGTCATCCGATTGCGAATAGAGCGTGGTCCGCTCGCGCACCCAGTCCGGAAGGGCCATGATATAACGCAAGACCGCCGTTTGAGCGCCTCCCAGAGCGAGGTTATGGGTAACGAAACACGGATTGACTCCGGGAAGGTGATATGTCGAGGCCATGAATGCAATTGGGTCGCCGGATGAAACAGGATCAGTCGACAGACCTGACCCTGGTGGATCCAAACGGATGAGTTCGGTCAATGAATCATCGATGTCTCCCTCTGTCCAATTCCAGGAAAGCAGGGTAATGTTGTCGATACTTGGTTTTTACCCATTTTTCAAGTGACTCTATCAGGCCATTCACGCAAACGAAAGGGTGCGAATTTTCTGGGGATCTCGTTTGTCCTCCTCGCGCTCGCATGGCCGCTGGCGGCGGATGAATCCTGGTCTCTGAAACCTCTCGTGCGTCCCGATCCGCCCGCTGCGGGGCATCCGATCGACGCCTTTATCCGGGCCAGACTCGCCAAGTGCGGTCTCGTGCAGAATCCGGCAGCCGATCCTGCCACCCTGCTCCGCCGGATGACCCTCGACCTCACCGGGCTGCCCCCGACGAGAGAGGAAATCCGTTTGGGAAATCAAAATCTCCAAGGCGTGATCGAGCGACTGCTCGCTTCTCCGCACTACGGTGAACGCTGGGGGCGGCACTGGCTCGATCTGGCCCGCTACGTGCAGGGCACGATCAAGGTGCCCGGGGTCGCCGCGATCGACCTGGCCGAACCCTATCGCGATTATGTCGTGCGCAGCTTCAACGATGACAAGCCCTACGACCGATTTCTCACCGAGCAACTCGCGGGCGACCTTCTCACGACACCGACGGAATCCGAAAGTGCCCGTCGGGATCGAATCATCGCCCCCGCCTTTCTCTCGCTCGGTTCGTGGTTCGACGAATGTACGGATCCGAACAAACTGCGCCTCGATATCGTCGACGAACAGATTTCCGCAACGACGCGCGCCTTCCTCGCGATGGACTTTGCCTGCGCCCGTTGTCACGACCACAAGTTCGACCCGGTTTCGATTCGCGACTACTACGCCCTCGCCGGAATTTTTCGCAGCACCGAGATCACCTCACATTTCGCGGAGGAATGGAAAGACGGACGCCCCCGCGCCCTGCGCCCTCTCGCAACCGAGGCGGAGATCAAAACGGTCGGGGCGGTGGATCGCGAGATCGCCTCGCTGCGGGAGGAACGGTTCCGATTCCTGACCGAAGCACAAAAACGGATCCCTCTCCGGGCCCCCTCGACCATCCCGGGCACTGTCCTCGCCTTCGAGGCGGAGAATTTCGACGGACAGAAGGATCTGAAATCCGTTCCGCTCGAAGGAGGCGGCGAGGCCATCGGGACGCGGCGTCGCCTCGATCAATGGCTGCGCTACCGTCTCGTCCTGCCCGCCCCCGGAGCCTACACCCTGCTCGTTCGCTATGCCTCGACCGATTCGGCTCCGGTCGAACTCGAGATCGAAGGAAAGGTGGAGGAACACCGCATTCTCGGCGAGCCGACTCACGGGGAAACCCCCGCCCATTTTCGCTGGGAGGCCGTTTCATTGGGAGAAAGGCCTGCGGGACGTTGTTTTGTGCGCTTCAAAGTCGCCCGCAACGAACCCTTCCCAACCATCGACCGCTTTGTGCTCGTGAAGGGAGTCCTGGCCTCATCGGACCGATCCTGGCGCGAACGCCTCGGTGCGCCGACTCCCGCCGAGGCCCGCTCGTTTCTCGAAGAGAAAGACCGTGCCCTCCTCACAACCCTCGAATCGCGCCTCGCCGCCCTGCAGAAGTCGCGTCCGGTTCTGCCGATGACCCTCGCCGTGCGCGACATCGCTACCCCCATCGATCTTGCGGTGCATCCGGGCGGAAATCCCGAGGCCAGCGAAGGCGATCCGGTGCCGCGCGGCGTTCCATCGCTTGCCGCCGGACTCCTTGAGGCGGACTTTCCCATTGGGGACGGTGCGAGTGGTCGTCTCCAGTTGGCGCAGTGGCTCAGCCATCCGCGCCATCCCCTCACCGCCCGCGTTCTCGCCAACCGGATCTGGCACTGGCATTTCGGAACCGGCCTGGTTCGAACGGTCGATGATTTTGGGCAGCAGGGCGCGGCCCCGACTCATCCGGAACTGCTCGACTGGCTTGCCTGCGAATTGATCGACAGCGGTTGGTCGGTGAAGCACCTCCATCGACTCATTCTCACCTCGGCGACCTATCAGGCCTCCTCGACAAAAACTCCTGACAATCTCGCCAAAGATCCCGACGGAACCCTCTGCTCCCGCTTCCCGGTGCGTCGCCTCGAGGTCGAGGCCATCTACGACAGTATGCTCGCGAGCATTGGCAAAGTTCCTCGCCAGCCATCCGGCACTCCGCTCGACACCTCGAAATCGAAAGACCGGGCACTCTACATTCTCACCTCCTCGCGCTCGCCGCTTGGGATGGGCGGCGAGATCCGCAAGATGTTTCCACTCTTCGGCTTTGACGACTCGGGGCGGCCCATGCACGTCCGCGACGAGAGCGTCACGGCGGCCCAGGGCCTGTGGTGGCTGAACAATCCCCTGCCCCGTCACTACGCGATGAAGTTGGCCGAAATCCTCGTCAGGGACCATGCCGATCCGGCCCGTCGCGCCAGTGCACTTCACGAAACGGTCCTCGGTCGCCCGC
>CALDKL010000494.1 GCA_937898895.1 uncultured Verrucomicrobiae bacterium
CCGCCCGCGCCTACCGCCGGCCGCTGGGCGACGCCGAGAAGGCCGGGCTCCTTGCCCTGTACCGGACGGTCCGGGAGAAGGGGGCCGGGCACGACGAGGCGTTCCGCGGGGTGCTGGAGCGGGTGCTGGTGGCGCCGGCGTTCCTGTTCCGCGTCGAGCAGGCACCGGCCGGCCGTGAGCCGGGTCCGGTGACCGACTGGGAACTCGCGTCCCGGTTGAGCTACTTCCTGTGGGCCAGCCTCCCGGACGAGGAACGAACCAAACTCAAACATCTCCTGGGGCTGTCACGCGGGTGGCGAATGCACACGAAATCAGGAATCGCAGAGGTGAACTGATTAAGGATTGTAAAATTTCTGGAAGTGTCTATTATTATGGCATGTCGACTGGTCATAATTTGGTGAACTTTTCAGAGGCACCGTTTCACCGCAAGTTGGATGGCGTGGAGCAGCGGGGGCATCACCATCCTGGGCTCGATTGGATCGCCCCCTTGTCCGAGGTCAATGAGATGATCGCGGTACCGAAGGAAGCCCTCTTCGTGGGGCGTCTGGACCAGCATCGCTTCGGGGATTTGCTGATGCCCCATGTTCTCGGACGTCTTCTCCACCTTTCGCGGATGCGCTGCGGGGGACTGGTGAATGCCGATTTTTCCTCAATTGGCGGGTATTCCGTGAGGAACTACGGAGAGTGCGCTCTCGAGATGCGCAGCTCGGACCTGAAATTGATCCATGTCGGAGGAGATCTGCTCGGAATCGACTTGATCGAGGGTTACCAGGCCGCCGCGACCGGAGAGGAAGCGGATCGTTTCGAGTGTCTTTCCGGCATCAGCGGAAAGGAGGAACTGGCTCGCTTTGTGAGACGGCGCTCCGGCCAGATCTCGGACTTTGCCTATGTGCTGGAGGCGGTCGGGGAATTCTGGGGAGCGGGTCTCAGTTTCCACGCGGTCGGGCTGCCTGATCCCGCTCGGCTGACGGCGGATCAAAAGGAGCGGCTCGTGTCGAATCTGCGGCGGGCGCAATTCGTGGGAGTCAGGGACGAAACAGGTGCCTCATTCCTGGCTCGAGAGGGCATCGCAGTGGAACGGATGCCCTGTGCCCTCAGTGTGCTGCCGCAAGTCTGTGCCCGGCAGTTGCGCGAATGCCGTGATCGTGAATCGCTCGAAGCGATCCGCCATCGTTTTCCCAACGGATGGATCACGGTGGAAACGAGTGGCGTTCGCCCCGCCGACGGAGAGCGGCTCATCGCAGCCCTGCGCGAGGTGGCAGAGGCGAATCGCCTCGGTCTCGTCTTTTTCGAAGCAAATCCGCAACCTCGCGGATCGAACCTTCCCTTGCGGAGATGGGTGGAATCGTTTCCGGAATGGCAGGCGGCAGAGTTTGCTTCGCGCAATCTGTGGGAAATCGCCTCCCTGCTCCTGCATTCGCGTCTGTATTGCGGGACTTGTCTCGCGGCCCGCACCCTTTGCATGGCGGGAGGCGTCGCCCGTATTCAGATTCCCACCGGCGATCCTGCGGTCCACGGGTATTGCGAGCTTTGGGAGCATGACGACGTGCCGATCGAATTCGCCGCAGGGGAAGACTGGAGCAACGCCCTCATCGAATCGCTTTCGGTTGATTGGACCGTACTCCAGCATCATGCCTCGTGGCTGCATGAGCGCTATCGCCAATCCTTCGACCGCTTTTGCCGCGACACGGGCATCGAACCGAGACTCGTGCCTGGCGAAACCAGGGAAACCGATCACGATCAGATCTCGGAGAGCCGCGCTGCCCGCAGGGTCCGGGAATGGTCAGGCAAGCGGCTTTCCCAAAAGCATTTCGGCGACTGGAGCGGTGCTGCCACGGTCTGAACGAATCAGTACGCGCC
Organism: uncultured Verrucomicrobiae bacterium; assembly: GCA_937898895.1. GTDB lineage: Bacteria > Verrucomicrobiota > Verrucomicrobiia > Verrucomicrobiales > DEV007 > Arctic95D-9. Next base: position 1,861 of record CALDKL010000494.1, read on the forward strand.
GCGATGGCGCGCACACAAAGTGACAATGTAATACGGGTGCGCCGGATCGTTGCTCAGGAGGGTCATCCGCGTCCGGGATCGGCCGCTGCGCCAGGTATTCGGAGCCCGGTAACGCACCCGGACAACTCCGCTGCCACCACTGAAGAGGTAGTTGGGATAGGAAGGTGCCGTAAAGGAGGTATCCGAAAAACGAATCCCCGAAATCGACAGGGGTATCCCGGAACCAGGATTGGTGACCACGAAGCGGCGCAGGCGGCTGCGTCCGGCAGCCAGGGGGCGTCCGAAATCCGTCAGGTTTCTTGCCAGCGGTGATCGCGATCCACTCCGGATTCGGCGACCATTTCCCCGCAACTCCATCGCCGGGTCCGCTCCTCCGGTGATGGGTAGAAAACTGTCGATCCATGGGGCGAAATTCCCGACATTTGCATAGATGCCGGGAATGCCTCGCTCGGCGCAATCGAGACCGAAGCTGGTGAGGCCAACCAACAAGGGCGCACCCAAATCCCCGTCGGGATCAAAGAGCGGCCCCCCGCTGTCCCCGGAACAGGTGTCCTTTCCGTCCGCCATGGCCGCGAGGTGGCGGTTGTCGTAGCGATTCACTCCATAGGCGTGGTTGGCGAAGGCGATGGAGACGATGTCGAGATCGACCATGCGAAGTTCCTTCGGATACCGCGGGGTTGCCATGGTGTCGCCCCATCCGAGAGCGCGCACGCTCGTTCCAACGGGAGCGGCGGAGGGGGAACGGGCATAGGACACCGGGGTGATGGTCGTGACGGGGGCATCGAGAAGGAGCAAAGCGATGTCATTGAACAGATCACCCTGGATCTCGACAAATCCGGGATGGATGTAGATCCCGCGGACTCCCCGAATTTCGGCGGACGAGGTGTCGGCGAGATCGCTCAGTCCGACGACAACCTGCAAGCGCGATGCCGACTCATTTTCGACACAATGGGCGGCGGTGACGACCCAATTCGGTGAAAGGAGGGAGGCCCCACAGAATTGACGGTCATACAGCGAGCCGCCGCTCGATTCGGCGAGAGCCACAATCCATCGATAGGTATTTGCCGGGGCTTTGCTGCCACCGACGATGCGGGCCTGCCCGAAGGACCGGGGCGGAACGGCGAGCAGAAAGACACCGACGAGGAGGATTCCGAGAGAGCGGAGATTCATGAGGAGGAAGTACGGAGGAAGCTCCGAAACAATACTCGATTTCCGTCCCTCTGGCGATCTCCAATCAATGCGAAGGAAACGAAACCGTAGAACCCTGGCGTCGCCCGACTCGACCTATTGCCAGATTGTGGCAGGGTCGGATGACGGGCGATGCGGAGGCGGATCGGTGAGATTTGCCGTCTCAGCCCTTGCCCATCGCTGGCCAGGTCTTATCCTTTGCCACGATGGATTTGTTTTGTGGCAAAATTCTTGCCGACGAATCCGAATGAAGATTCCATGCGCCGATACGGGACGTTTTCAATGGCCATCGGAGGAGGGGCTGCCCTCCTCGGATTGGCACTGGCCGCGAGCGGCTTGCACGAGCCATTTCTCGAGCAGGCGGGGGAATGGTATCGGACGCATGGCTGGCAGGCGGCAGCTCAATGGACGAGGCTCCGTTGGGCGGAGTTCTCCGTAGTGGCACTGTTTCCGCCGGGTCTCGCCTTTGGAATGATCGAATCCACGCGCACCTGGCAAAAGGCCGCGCTCGGCACCGCGGCGGCGCTGCTCTCGGCCCTGCTCTCACCGCTGTTCGCCCTCTATGGGGTGCTCTTTGACGTGGTCCCTCTCCTCCTCGCCATCGCCCTCGTGATTCTCGGAGCGGTGGGATTCGGTCGAACCGAATTCGGATCCCGCAAACGACGGCTCGAGCGAGCCCTCGGAACCCGCGTTTCGGCTCGGGTCTTCTCGAGCCTGCTCGATGCGGCGGTAGCGCCGAATTTCGAGGCCCGCTCCAGAAAGGTCTCGATGATCGTTTGCCGACTCCTGCCCGCCGATGAGGATGAAGGGAGGGTGACGCCGAAAGATGCCCTGACGCGAGGGAGTTGGTTCCTCCGCGCGGTCTCTTCGTTCCTGCTCTCCCGCGGTGCGTATCTCGAGGAAGCCGGGCCGGAGCGGATCCGTGCCGTCTTTGGAATGCTCCGCGACGAGGAAGATCATGCCGTGAAAGCTTGTCAGGCTGCCCACGATCTGCGCGGACGGCTGGGGGGCCTCGCCCGGGAGTTTGAGTCCCGCTGGTTTCACCCCCTGGCCTGGGGAGTGGGCGTGACTTCGGGAACCATGTCCATCGGATTGTGTGGAGATCCGGGACGATTCCTGCTGGCGGGAGTGGGCGGAGAGATGGATTTTGCCGACCGACTCGCCCTTGCCAACGCCCGACTGGCCTCCGACGTCCTCCTCGGGCCGGAGACCTGCCGCCTCGTGCAGGATCGATTCGAAGTTCGACCTCTGGAACTGGTCTACGATCCGCTCTCGCAAGGGCTCCGCGAGGTCTGCCAGCTCCTCGCCCCGACGGAGGGATTTTCCGAAGAGGAGCGCCAGCGGAGGGACTGGTTCTGGAAGGGCGTGATTCGCTTGCGGCAGAAACAACATGAAGAAGCCCTCGAGTGCTTCAGCCGTGCCCGCGTCCCCGGAGTGGAGGACCGTCCCCTCGCCCACCTCCTCGCTCAGGCCCAGGATGGCATCGCCACGCCTGAATCGCGCTCCGCACGATTGATTCGCGAGTTCACCGACGACGGACAAGCCCGTCTCCTCGAGCGGCTCTGACCTTCCCGCTCGATTCTTCACCCTGCATTCTCCATGGCGATCATCGACTATCCGGAACCTGTCCGACTCCTCATTGCGCAACTGAAGCGACTCCCCGGCATCGGCCCCAAGAGCGCGGAGCGCATCGCGGTCTGGCTGCTGCAACAAGGACGCGAAGGCTGCCTCCCCGTTTCGGAGGCGGTTTCGAACGCGGCAAGAGACGTGGGGGAATGTGACATCTGCGGATTCTTCGCCACTGCGTCGAACGGATGCGCCATTTGCAACGGACACCATCGCGAATCGCATCTCCTCTGCATCGTGGAACAACCCACCGACATCCTTCCCCTGGAACGCTCCGGTGCCTTCCGCGGGCACTACCATTCGCTGCGCGGTCGCATTTCCCCGCTCGACGATATCGGACCCGAAGATCTGCGAATCGGAGAACTCGTGAGCCGTCTCGAAGCAGGAGGATTCGACGAGGTCATTCTCGCGTTGGGCAGCGATGTCGAAGGCGAAGCGACCTGCCACTATCTCGCGGACCTACTCGCTTCCTTCCCGGGACTGAAGATCTCGCGGCTTGCGCAGGGGCTGCCCGCCGGTGGTGGCCTCAACAGTGCCGACGAAGTCACCCTGATGCGCGCCTTGCAGGGCCGAGTCGGCGTGTGAATTCCCCCAAAAGCCTCCGCGACTCAGGGAGCGACGGCCACTTCGGCAAACTGCGGCAGGATCGTGAGCCGCTGTTCCTCGAGGCCGCGCAGCACCGACAATACGACCGTTTCCCCGGCCGCAAGATTGTGGATTGACTCGAGCACATCCTCGAATGTCTCGACCGCGTTTCCCCCGATCGAGAGGATCACGTCGCCTTCCTTCACCCCGGCTCGTGCGGCGGGGGAGTCGGCCTTCACCTGAACCACTTCCGGAGTCGACGAGTCCAGGTGGAGCAGCAGCCCGATCCAGACCGGGCCCGACCGACGGTGACGTTTCACATCTTCGACCAGTTTGCGGATCCGCGTCGCGGGGATGGCATAGACCTCGCCGCTTGCCTCGATCGAGTGATTGGTGAGAAGGCCGAGAAGGCTTCCTTCCTCGCACACAAGGGCGGTGCCGACCTGGCAGTGCGGACCCGATTCCGAAACGCGCAGTCGCAGCAGGGGCAGAGGAAAACGCTCTCCCCGATAGGACCAGTCTTTGCCCGCGACAGTGGCGCGACAACCGCC
>CALDKL010000495.1 GCA_937898895.1 uncultured Verrucomicrobiae bacterium
CGACCGCGTTGCCGGAAGCATCGAGCCTGACAAACTGCCCACCGAGAACCTCGTGTTTGGTCAGGGACGCGAAATAGAGAAGCACCGGAAAGACACCGTCCACTCCCAGCTTGCCGAAATCCTCCCTCATCTCTGTGGTGATGAAGAAATTCCGCTGCGAAATGCTTCGCAAGGTGTGATTGAGTTGGGAAAGATAGGCCCCCAACTGAGGATCGGTCATCGCAAGAAAGTCCGGGAGAGTTCCGAGCGGCTCGAGACCCACGAGAATGTATTCATTCGCCCCCGGGAAGAGAGTCGCGGCATGCACAAAATCAGGTCCCCCAAACGGGTACTTCACCACTTTCGGACGGGAAATCCTCGGATGGATCTCGGCCTTGGCCCAGTCGCGCACCGTATTGAGACGGCGATCATACCACGTCTTGCCGAGTGCCTGTGAATCCGCGGTGTGTTTGCGTACCGCAGGCAGTCCCTCGAGGCGCCGCAGAGCGCTGCCGGGGCTGAGTGGCTGACCTGCGACAAATCGGGCGAGATCATCGAAGGTCGCCTGAGCCGCTACACGGGGGGCGGTTGTGGTGAGAGTAAAGCCGACAAGGAGGAAAACAAAGCGAGTCATGAAACCGAAATCTATCACTATCTATACGAACGCGGCCTCCCGATCTTTCAGGTTTTTCATCACTTGTTCGGACGATTTGCCCCAGGGTCACAACCTTGGTTTATCCGGCTTCACCGGTTTTTCCCAGCCCTGCACCCCTTCGAGCCTGACCTTTCGCCGGAAGACCTTCGCACCGCAGGTGGCGTAGAGCAGATTTCCGTGCAGAGCCACATTCGACGGATGCCGTTCTCCGGCGGGCCCCGGCACGATGAGATGCACCCGACCAGGCTGGTCGCAGATCTGCACCCCCATTGCCGTGGCGACGAGGAGCCAGCCATCCCTGGTCACGGCCATGCCATCGGCCTGACTGCGAACGTCGACCGAAGCGGGTGGCAGGTGCAGGTGGTAGTAGGGTTGCACGTAGGCGAGGGTTCCGTCCGGCCGACGCTGCCCCGACCACACAAAGCGTCCACCGAAATCCGATGCATAGACAAGCGATTGGTCGGGGCTGAGGACGACTCCGTTGACACCCGAAAACTCCTCCGCGGCCACTTTCACCTCGCCCGATGGCGTAATGACATGAACGGCTTTTCGTCGTGGTTCGGTAAAATAGACCGTGCCATCCCGCGCGACGACCAGATCATTCGGCTTCACCCCTTCCGCGTGGACTTTCTTTTCTCCCGTCTCGAGATTCCAGGAGACGATCCGACCGGGGTTCCCCTCGCAGGCAAACAATGTTACCCCATCCGGGGCAAAGGCGAGACCATTTGCATTCCCGGTGTTCTCCTGGAAGAGGGATGCCTTCCCCTCTTTCGAGACACGCCAAATTTTGCTCTGTTCGAGATCGGAGAAGAAAAGTTCCCCCGCCGCGTTCACGGCCGGTCCCTCGGTGAAGCCGTGCCCCTCACTGACCAGCTGCCAGCCTTCTCCCTCCACAAGAAACTCGGTTGCCCGGCTCTTCGATTCATCGGGATGCGTGCGCACGACCGCACCCCCGCCCTTCCAATCCTGCCAAAGCCACCTCAACACCTCCGGAAAGATCGCGTTGCCGTGCTTGCGGTTGTGCCCTCCCTCACCCCAGGCGTGATTCACCTCGTAGCCGGCCCACTGGAAGGCAGCAAGCATGTCCTGGTTGGCAACCCACCAACTGCCGCAGTAAAGATTGTTGTCGTTGCTTCCGTCCTGGAGAAAAATGCGGATCGGCTTGGGTTCGACCTTGCGGACAAGCACGGGAAGTTCGTTGCCGCCCCGCAGTCCGACATAGGTGCCGACCGTAGTGAAGACGCGGCGAAACTGATCGGGGCGCTCCCATGCCACCTGAAAGGCGGCAATCCCGCCCGAACTCGACCCGCAAATGGCTCGCAGATTGGGATCTGCGGTGACCTTCAGGCCCTTCAGCGCATGGGGCATCATCTCCGTGAGGAGAAAGCGGGCGTAGCGATCATCGACCGCGTCGTACTCGAAGGATCGGTTGTAGCGGGCCAAAGCGTTTTCATTGATTTCGGGAACAACCCCCGGATTGACGAAGAGGCCGACGGTCACGGGCATCTCGCCGGACTGAATGAGGTTGTCGAAGGTAACGGGCACGTTGTTGAGATATCCCAGGCCGTCCTGAAACACCATCAGAGCCGCTGGCTGCGAACCATCGTATTGGGCGGGGACGTAGACCGCGAATTCCCGTGTCGTGCCGGGGAAGATCGCGCTGTTCGCGAAAACCCCTTTTGTGATCGTGCCGACGGGCACCCCCTCCCGTTTCAATGAATCGGGCGGGACGGGGTAATTCTCCTCCTGTGCAATGAGGAGTTCGGATGCCAGAAAACAAGCGAACAAGGCGAGAGTCATTTTCATGCTCTGATCCAAGCGCGAAAATTCCTCCCGGAAAAGCCCGGTATTGCGCCGAAACCTGACCGGGTTAACCCGCATTTCTCATACCCCTTCTGCTGCGACTGGCTGCGGCCCGTCCCCGC
>CALDKL010000496.1 GCA_937898895.1 uncultured Verrucomicrobiae bacterium
AGGGGCCACCCGCGACGATCTCGAAGAATCGCTCTACGAGCGCTTCCTCGAGGCAGGCCCCCCGCTGCAGCGAGGACTCCCCCTCATCGCGATCGCGGCGGCGACCGCCCCCCTCCTCGGTCTGCTCGGTACCGTTACGGGAATGATGGAGACCTTCCGCCTCATCACCGTCTTCGGGTCCGGAGACGCCCGCCAACTCGCATCGGGGATCTCCGAGGCACTCATCACGACGGAATACGGTCTCGTCGTCGCGATTCCCGCCCTCATTGTCCACGCCCTCCTCAGTCGCAAGGTGCAAGGTATCAAGTCGACGATGGAGATGACCAGTCTCGCCTTCCTCAACGGAGTGAAAAATGAGCCTGCCTAATCGATTTCTCGAAGAACTCGCGCTTCTCGGACACGGCGGTGGCTGCGTTTTCTGGGTGCTCGTGGTCCTCGCCGGGGGTATCGCCTACGCCCTCATCGGACTCTGGAGCGCACTTCACTTTCCCGATGCGATCCTGCTCTCGCCAAAGGAATGGACCCGCTTCCTCGGCAAACCGACTTTGGCGGAGACCCCCATGCAGAAGCTCACCGAAATCCTCGTCCACTCACCCGATCCGGATCGTGAGCTGCAGGAGGTCGGAAAGCATCTCTTTTCGCGAGTGAGTCGCAGTTTTCCCTTTGCCTTCGTCATGATCGGGGCGGCGCCTCTCCTGGGACTTCTCGGCACGGTGACCGGGATGTTCGCAACCTTCGCCGCCATCGCCGGGAACGACAGCGGACGCTCTCCGATGGATGCGATCGCCGGCGGCATTTTCGAGGCACTCATCACCACGCTCACCGGCTTGATCATCGGTGTGCCCACCTTTATCGTCTGCGCGTGGCTGAAAAGCTGCCACGATGAAATGCTGGTGCGCTACCAGCGAGCCGAATCCGAACTGCTCCAACGCGTCGCACGGCAGCGTCGCCTCCACCCCTGACCTCCATGTCGAGACGATTCCAGCGCTTCGGAGAACACGAAGAGGGCAGCCCCCTCGCCATCGATATTGCCCCCCTCATCGACTGCGTTTTTATTCTCCTCATCTTCTTCATCGTCACTACCGAGTTCGTCGAGGAAACCGGGGTGGAGGTGAACAAGCCGCGCGCGGCCACCCAGCAGGACATCGAACGGGAATGTATCCTCCTCGGCATCACCCGGGGTGGTCAGGTCTACTACGGGGGCCGCGAAATCGGTGTGGAAGGCGTCCGCGCCACCGTAGCCCGTCTGCTCAAACAGGAACCCCGGGCCGTCATCATCCAGGCCGATCAGGAAACCCCCACCCAGATCACCGTCTCCGTTCTCGACGAAGCGAAACTCGGCGGATCGGACAAGGTCTTTGTCTCCACTGTCCATGACTGATCGACGGATCCATACCCTTGCGGAACTCCGCAGGATCGTCACCGCGGCAGGACTGGCGGTGGGCCTGGTCTGCTTTCTGGTCGGAATGCGCCTTCTCCGCGACACCGAGACACCGCTCGTCACCCTGCGCACCCTTGCGACCGCTCCGCCCGTGAGTCTTCCCGCCCCACCGCCGCCACCACAGGAGAGCGAACCCCCGCCGCCGCCACCGCCGGACCTGCCCCACCTGAAAATCGAACTCGATTCGGCCGCTCCTGCCGTCAAAGCCGCACTCGAGACCAAGCCAGAGTTGCACCTGAGCCGCACCGATTTTGCGCCCGTCAGCGATGCTCCGCTCGCGCAGATGACCTTTTCCTCGGTCGATCTCGATTCGCAGCCCCGCCTCCTGAACAGACCCACGGTGACCTTTCCCAGCTCGCAGCGACGTCTCGGCGTGAAGGAAGCCAAGGTCGTCCTCGAGGTGATCATCAGCTCGGCAGGCGTGGTCACCGTCAAGCGTGTCCTCGAAAGTCCGCACGACGATTTCACGGCTATGGCCCGATCTTTTGCGACGAGGGCGCGATTCACCCCACCGAAAAAAGACGGACGCACCGTCAACGCCCTGTTCCGATGGCCCCTCCTCCTCAAGTCCTGATGTGCCCCTCGCTGTTCTCTCACCACACTCCGGCTCGGTGGATTCCTGGATTTCTGAGCGGAACTCTCTGTTTGGCGACGACCTTCGCCTTTGCCGCCCCCCTGCCCATCGATTCGCTGTGGCAAAGCGAAATCTTCCGGAAATCCATCACCGCCAGCTACGGGATCGATTCCCGCATCGAACCCCGCATCACCGAGGACGAGGCGTTCTACCTCGATGAATCCGCCAAAGCGATGGCTGCGAAAGATCGGCCCAAGGCAATCGCCGTACTGCGCGATTCCTCCCTGCTCGCAAACAGTCCGGCCATGCTCTTCACCCTCGCCTCGCTCGAGTTCGAAGCCGAACAATCGGCGGAGTCGGTGAAACATTTCGAATCCGCCCTCTCGAAGTTCCCCAACTTCCGTGACGCCCACCGCAATTTCGCCATCGTCCTCGTCCAGACCGACCAAGTGGACCAGGCAAAAATCCATCTCGTCCGAGCCCTCGAACTCGGTGCCCAGGACGGTCTCACGGCCGGGCTGCTCGCCTACTGCCACGCTCGGGAAGGGCACCATCAGGCCGCCCTCGACGCCTACCGTCTCGCCCTGCTCACCCAACCGAACGAACGCCAGTGGCAGATCGGCGAAGCCCAGGCTCTGCTCGCCCTGAAGCAACCCCGCGCCGCCGCCGACATCCTCCAGGCACTTCTCGAAAAGACTCCGGGAGACATGCCGCTCTGGCTCACCCAGGCAGACACCCGGATTGACCTCGAGGAAGAACTCCGCGCCGCCGCAAACCTCGAGATCGTCCATCGCGCCGGAGCGCTCGATCCGGCGGCAAC
>CALDKL010000497.1 GCA_937898895.1 uncultured Verrucomicrobiae bacterium
CCGAGCCGTTTTATGCCTTCAAGCCGAGCAAGGGATGGACCGAGATCCATCGGCTTTCCGAGCCGGAGTACGATGCCGTTTTCTACGGTCCCGAGGCCCGCGTGGAAATCTTCCTCAAGAATGCCGAGGGCCAGTATATCCAGAATCCCATCACCTTCTTCTATCACGCATGGAAGGAAGTGCCCGAACACCCCGACCCACGATACCGCTGGAGGCCCCGCAAGTTTCTCCGAGTTGAAGAACCGCCGAGCTTCGATGGCAAGGAAATCATCTGGAAGATGGTCCTCGAGGATGAATACAAATTCCGTGTCCACCTCTATCTCGGACGCAAGGGCATGAACGCGACCTACGTCGCCGATGTCCACGAGAAGAACAACGACTCCTCGTATATCTATTTCCGAGTCCCGGCCCTTGCGACCGAGAACAAGGACCGTTACTACGGCTTCGACTTCCCGGCGGAGGGCATCAAGCTCGATCAGGTCCGCGAGGCAGTGAAGGCGAACGAAGTGATCTTCAACCTGCCTCGTGCCGAGCGGGAACAATATATCAAGGGATGGGCCATCTCGGGGTTCGACATGGGCTACAATACCCGCAAGTACAACGACCTCATCCGTGCCATGCCCGGAGGGATCCGGGACGTGGTCGTGCAGGGGCCTTCCTTCGGCCCGCGCAAGTTCCACGCCCGCACCACCAGCAGCAAGATCTTCCTGAGCGGCGGTGCCGGACGCTCCGACATTGAGCCGTGGGAAAGCTACTGGTTCGCACTGAATCGCAGCCGTGCGGAGCGCACCGGATTCACCAAGACCGAAGCGATCGAGATTCAGATTGAGTGAGGCAGCGTCGCCTCGATTTCATCGGCCACCCTGGCGGATCTCCGATCCTTCGAAATAGATGCGAATCCGGAAGGTTGTGTTCGGCCGGAACTCGATCTCCCCGGTGTGTGCGTTGACGCGCTCGGGGATCTTCGTCAGTTGTTTGTCGACGACCGCGTTGTAACCGCGGTCGGAGAATATGTCGATGAGCATGCCGAGGGCGACGGGATCGGAAAGGACAGGGTCTTCGTTGTTGATCACGGCGCGACCGGAGATGGCATGGCGCTGGATGATGGGGATGAACTTTGTCTGTATCAGGGAAACGACCTTCCCGAAGAGATCGCGGTTTTCCCGAGCGTATCCATCGAGTCGGCGCACCAGCTCCTGGCGGGCGTGAATGACGATCTCATGGGCGAGCGGGATGTCTCGCACCATCTCGAAGGTGGTTGGCTCGAGTTCGAGCGAACTCTGGTATTGCAGTTCCTTGAGAATGTTCTGCTCCACCTCCGCCACCGTGCCCTGGGCATTGACGAGATGGTAGAAAAAGACCTCGCGCAACGACTGCAGTGCGTCCCAGGTGCTCTCTTTGAACACTCGGTAACGGTGTTTGGCCGCCTCGACGTCGAGGTCGGTGGGACGCAGTTCCTGCAACTCGCCAACGCCGCTGGCCTGGACCTCCTCGTTGTGCTGCGCGATCTGCCGTCCTCGGAAGAGCTGGCGATCCACGCTCGTCTTCTCATCGACGAAGAGGACCATGACGTGGATGGTGGGGCGTCGGAAATACGCCGCCAAGGGCGTGTCGGCAAACTTGCGGTGCAGCGCATTGATTTTTTTCACGAGCAGCTTCATGCACTCGACCTGTACTTTCGTCCGGGGAAAACCGTCGAGGACGGCCCCGTCGCGGTATTCCGGTTCGAGCATCTTGCGAAGCAGGATGGCCATCACTTCGCGATCTCCCACGAGCATGCCTTTGTCCTTCAGGGCGCGGGCTTCGGGACTGTCGAGCAGGGCGCTCACGACGATGGGCGGACAGGTGAATCCCCGCGCTTTCATGAGAAAGGCCGTGTTGGTTCCCTTCCCCGAGCCGGGGGCACCGCCGAGGAGAATGATCTCCTTGGGAAACCGCAGGTTTTCGCGACCGTATTGCTCGACAAGTCCTTTCCACACCGCAGAAAAGATCACCTGGGCGTCCTTGATCTCCACTTCCGCGAGGTTCTCGACCGCATCGGATTCCGTTTCGGGCTCATTCATGCCAAGCCCTTGCCCTCATTTTCCCTTCGTGCAAGCCCGAATCGAGATTCCGGCGTCACCCGTTGTGCGCCAGGGTCAGGGGGCGGTTTCCGGCGGAGGCAGGGTGTCGAGCACCGAATCCAGATAGGTCTTGACCAGAGAGGGAATGGGTTCGAAGCCGACCACAGACCGCGCCTGGCCAAGGGCGTGCCGCATCGCGTTGTGCATCAGGTAGCGGCCGGTGAGCACGTTCAGGTGGATCTCGTCTCGGTAGAGATCTTCGAGGCGGGAAAACGGAGCCTTTTTCGCAGCAATATCCCCGGCGATCCGGGCGAGCAGATCCTGGGAACGGGTCTGGCGGAAAATCCGATCGGGATGTTCCTGACGCAAGCGCGAGAGGACGGCCTCAAGATAGACCGGGCTGTGGCACATCGAGCCGTCCGCCGAGGGGTCGGCATATTCTTCGGCCAGCGAGGCAGCCCGCGCCCAACCCGAGTGGATCACAAAGACCGCCTTCGGCTGCATCCGCACCAGTTCCGAAAGCACCGCAACATCCTCGATGAGAGTGCTGCCGTAGTGCACCTGGACGGAGATGACGTCGTATTGCTTCGCTCGGAAGGCCTCGGGCCAGATTGTCGAATTCTTCACACAGGGATTCTGCGGATGTTCGTAGAGAAACGGGAGGTTCTTTCCACAGTCGATGTGCCATTGCACGTCGCCGCCGAGTTTCGATGGCACGGTGTCCTGGGTCAGCGAGTTTCCCATGAGGTAGAAGGAACGCATTTCCTCCGCTGGTGCAGAGAGGGCGAGGGTCGCGAAGAGGCACAGCGCGAATGCCGGAGTGGACCGAGAAACCGCATAGAGTTGCGTCATGGAACCAACCCTATCGACTTTCCCCGATCACCGCCATCACACGATCCCGCCTCGCCGATCACGGAAAAAATTCGTTCGCCGGGTCCGTTCCTGATACATTCCGCACATGAAAATACCCCTTTGCGTTTTCCTCATCGCCGCGACTACCTGCCTCACCGATGCCTCGCCCGACTCGGTCCCGGAAGGTTTTCGCTCGCTTTTTAATGGCAAGGATCTCACCGGATGGGTCGTGCCCGAAGGTGACAACGGCCACTGGAAAGTTCTCGACGGCGTCATCGACTATGACGCCCAATCGGAAGCGAAGGGCGACAAGAACCTCTGGACTTCGGAGGAATTCGGCGACTTCGAGCTGCGGATCGACTGGCGGATCAAGGAGACCACCGGATTCTACGACGTGCCCTATGTCCTGCCCGATGGCAGCACCGTAAAAGGACCCGACGGGAAAAACCTCACCCATCCCATGCCAAACGCCGATTCGGGCATCTACCTGCGCGGCGAGTCGAAATACCAACTCAACATCTGGTGCTGGCCGATCGGATCGGGCGAAGTCTACGGCATCCGCAACAACGAGACCCTGCCGCAAGAGATTCGCGCCGGAGTCACGCCAAAGCGCAATGCCGATCATCCCGTGGGACACTGGAACACCTTCGTCATCACGATGAAGGGCGACCGACTCACCGTAGTCCTCAACGGTCACACCATTCTCGAGAACGCCCTGCTTCCGGAGGTTCCCGAGAAGGGGCGCATCGCTCTGCAGCATCACGGAGGGAAGAAAGCCGATGGAACCTGGTCGCCAGCCTCGAGCCTGGTGCAATTTCGCAATGTCTTCATCAAGCCGCTCTGATCTCTATGAGACGGCTCTTCTTCCTTTCTCCCCTCCTCCTGATCCTGCCCCTCGCGGCAAAGGATGATCTCGAGAATCCCGACACGCCGGCGGGGCATTCCTTCCACGGCGAGGTGTTCAACGAGGGGCCCCGCCAGGCCGCCGTCCTCATTCCCGGCACCGGCGAGGTACACCTCGCTGTGACGACCGATTCCGAGGAAGCGCGTCGATTCTTCTCCCAGGGAGTCGGACAGCTCCATGGATACTGGTTCTTTGAGGCGGAACGCAGTTTCCGGCAGGCCGCCACACTCGATCCCGACGCGGCGATGTTCTACTGGGGCATGGCCATGGCGAACTTCACCAACGATACCCGCGGCAGGAAATTCATCGAGGAAGCGGTCCGGCACAAGGCAGGAGCCTCGCCCCGCGAGCAACTCTGGATCGATGGTCTCGCCGCCTACTTCAGAGATCCCAAGGCCGACGCAAAAAAGCGCCTGCAGGATTACGTGGGCTCGCTCGAAACGATCCTCGAAAGGCACCCCGACGAGGTCGAGGCCGAGGTCTTCCTCCTGCACCAGGTGTTCTACAATAGCGGAAAGGATCTTCCCATCTCGAGTCACTACGCGATGAATCTGCTCGCGGAGAAGATCCTGACAAAATACCCGAACCATCCCGCCAATCACTTCCAAATCCATCTCTGGGACAAGGAAAATCCCTCGCTCGCCCTGAAGGCAGCGGCGAATTGCGGTCCCTCCGCCCCCGGCATCGCCCACATGTGGCACATGCCCGGCCACACCTATTCCAAACTGCAGCGCTACGACGACGCCGTCTGGCAGCAGGAAGCCTCCGCCCGGGTCGATCACGCCCACA